>DATLVI010000037.1 GCA_035577545.1 Verrucomicrobiia bacterium | reverse complement strand
GCTGAAATTGGCCGTGCCGTCGAAGGAGCCGCCGACGATGACATTGCCGGCGCTGTCCACCGCGAGGGCGTAACCAGATTCGTCACCCTGGTTATCGCCCGAGGTGGGACTGCCAAACTGTTTGGACCAGAGGCAGACGCCCGCGGGAGAATATTTCGCCACAAAGAGGTCGTACCAGCCTGCGCTGGTCATCGAGCCGGAGGGCGCTCCGAAATTGATCGAGTTGGCGAAATACCCGGTCACAAACACATTGCCGTTGGCATCCACCGCCACGGCCTGGCCCTGGCTTACGCCATTGCCGGTTGGGGCCACGGCCCACTGATAGGCGCCGTTGGCCGCATACTTGGCCAGCATCACGCTGGTGCCGGAGGTTCCGGAAATCGTAGCACCCCCGAAGCTGACGGACCCGCTGAAGTCCCCTGTGAGCAGGACACTGCCATCGCGTTTGTCCACCGCCACGGCGCGACCATCGTCTTGCGAAATTCCGCCATGAACCACGGACCACAAGAAATTCCCAGATGCGCTGGTGGCTGCAAAGTTGGCGACCAGACTACGGTTAGCGGTCGCGGTAAAGCCGTAGGCCGCCGTGGAGGACACGACCGAGCCGTTTTCGGTCCAGTTGACGAAGCTGTAGCCAGTGGCCGGGCTCGCGGTCAGCGAAACGGTCGTTCCGCCGATGAACATACCGTTGCCGAGACCCGCGATCGTGCCGCCGCTGGACGGGCTGGCGGTTACCGTGATTGTATAGACCGTCGTGAAGTGCGCGAACAGCGTCACATTCGTGTTGAGCTGGAAGCTGTAGCTGGGCGAAGTGCTGACCATCGCCCCGTTCTGGGTCCAATTCACGAAGCTGTAGCCGGTGTTGGCCGTCGCCTGGGCGGTGACAGTGGATCCGTTCGAAAAACTGGCGTTCGGGGTGGTGGTGCCACCATTTATCGGGCTGGGCGCGGTGGTGACCGTGTAGTTGACGACCGCCGGATTCACTGTCAGGCTGAACGCCCCGGTGGTCGTGGTTCCGCCGGTGCATTGCACCGTGAAATTCGCTGTGGTTGCCATTGTGGGTGTACCACTGAGCACGCCCCCGCTGCTCAAGGTCAAACCGGCCGGCAAACTGCCCGCGCTGATCGACCAGGTGTAGGGCGTCGTCCCGCCGGTGGCTGTGAACGTCCCGCTGTACGCCACGCCCACCATCGCCGCCGGCAAGGGTGAAACGGTGGTGATCGTCAACGGCGGCGGGTTCACCGTCAGGCTGAATGCCGTCGTGGTCGTAGAGCCGCCGGTGCATTGCACGGTGAAACTCGCTGTGGTCGCCGTGGTGGGTGTGCCACTGAGCAGGCCCCCGCTGGTCAACGTCAAACCGGCCGGCAAACTGCCTGCGCTGATTGACCACGAGTACGGGGTCGTCCCGCCGGTGGCCGCTAACGTCTGACTGTAGGCCACGCCCACCATCCCGGCCGACAAGGGTGAGGCGATGGTAATCGTCAGCGGGGGCGGGGTCGACAACCCAGCCTGCGTCAGCGTGTAGGAAGTTGTCGCAGACCCGCCCCCAGCATCCGAGACAGTGATGGCGCCGATGCGCGGGCTGGTGCCAGTGTTGGGATCAACGGTGTAGCTGACCATCCCGATACCGCTCCCACTGCTGCTTGTGTGAATCCAACCGGCGGTCGGCGTGGTCGCCCATGAGCATGCGTTTCCATTTTTCGACGGAGTAACCGTGAAGCTGCCGCTGCCACCGCCGGCTCCGATGTTGGCGCTGGTCGGCGACGCTAAATAAGTGCAGGCGCTGCTGCCGTTCTGCGTCACTTTAACTGTTTGGTTCACGACAGTAACCGAGCCCGTCCGAGAACTGGTGCTGGTGTTCTGGGCAACCGAATAGGTAATTGTTCCAGTGCCGAAGCCAGTATTGCCACTGTCAACCGTAATCCACGCGTCGGTGCTACTGGCCGTCCAGCCGCAGCCGGAACCGGCGGTGACAAGGACGTTCGTAGACCCGCCGACATCGGGAACATCACTGCTTGAAGGTGACAGCGTAAGAGGAGAGGAGGTGGCGACCGAAATCGGGTTCGAGTTGTATTTCCGTCCGTTGCTGTCGACGGCGGTGACTCGATAATAATAGGTTTTTGAGCCGACAACGCCGGTGTCGGTGTATGTCGTTGTGTAGGCTGGGAGCGTGGCGATCGTCGCATAGCCTTTATTCAAGCTGCGAGTGCTCCTCAGAACAAGGACGCTTTGCTCTACTACGCCTGCCAGTGAATTGGTGTTTGGATCAACCCATGTGAGGGTCACCGAGTTGGAGCAGACACTGCTCGCGGACAAGCCATTGGGGGCAACCACTTGCGCCCAGATGTTAATCCCGACGAGTAGATTGACGACACAGAGCAACAATATCTTGCGAGTCTGGCGACCACTGGTGCTATCGCTACGGCGGTCCTGTTTGAATTCATTGGCGTTACGACTGATATTGATTTGCATCCCATCTCCCTGCGCGTCATGGCGCAATTCCCGTGCTTCTCGTACTGGTCTAATGGCTATAGCGGCCCGCGTGCCGGTGCCCAAACAGGGCCGTTTTGCGTTCATCGCTGAGAATTTCCCTCTCGACTTTGAATGAATCGATAAGTGATTGCGAATCCCTACCGATGCTTCGACTCAAGAGGCCGGAAGATTCCTGCGGGAACACAGGGAGAGTCTGCAATTGAAGATAAGCGATGTTCGGTTCTACAACCTCTTCTTCTTGGAACTGTTCAAGCGCCATCTGTTACGGCGACCCAATTGGCGTGGTGTCAAATGGAGTGCGAACAATGGAATGGTCAGTGGAACTTGGCTCGGGCCAATAGCATCCCCGTGTGGCGGGTGTCCTCGGCGGCCACGAGGCTGGAATCCCGCAGCACCCGCAGGGCGCGGAGCGTGATGTCCTCCATGTTGCCAATGGGGGTGCCGACAATAAAGAGCCTGCCAGAAGACATGGGGCGACTGTATTGAGTCGCGGGGGAAAAGACAAGGGCAGTGGCGCTACTTACTACCCAGCCGAGCCAGTGCGTTTTTTGCTGTTACCAGATCTGGCCGGAGTCTCAACGCCTGTTTGTATTGGTCGATTGCCTCTGGTGCACGGCCTGCTCGCTCAAAGGTAACGCCTAAATTGCAGTGAATCTCTGCCGAGTCGGGTTCAATTAGCAGGGCCGCTTCATACTGTCGGATCGCGTCATCGAACTTACCTGCTCGGACCAGCGCATTAGCCAAGCTGTTGTGAGCTGCCACGTAATTCGGCTGAAGCCGCAACGCCTCTTCGTACTGGCTGATGGCTTCCTCGCTTCTCCCCAACCCAGCGGATGCCACTCCCAGGTTGAGGCGGGCCTCCGCATAACCCGGCTCGATTTGCAACGCCCGCTTATACTGTGCAATTGCATCTTCCAGCCTGCCGGATCGGGCGAGAACATTCCCCAGCTGGTAATATGCCTGGGCATAGTTGGGGTCGATCCGCAGGACTTCCTGATAATGCTCCACCGCCTCCTGGGTCCGGCCCAACGACAGCAGGACCTCGGCCATGTTGTACTGGGCGTCGGCGTAATTCGGCAAGATGTGCACCGCGGCCTGAAACTGGGCGATTGCCTCTTCGGGGTTGCCGGATCGGGCCAGCGCATTCCCCAAGTTGTAGTGGGTTTCCGCCCATTGCGGACGAATTCGCAGGGACTCCTCAAAATGCTGCATCGCCTCCGTCGCCTTGCCCACCGCAAACAACGCGATCGCAAGGTTGTTATGCGCGCGCACGTTGTCCGGAACTTTCCGCAATGTGTCACTCCAAATAGCCAGGTCGGTTCGGTAATCCTCGTTTCGCTGCCAAGTCATGAAGCCCAATCCTACTGCCAACGCCACGAACACCACCTTGTCGTACCGTTTGAGCAGAGCATGTATCCCCAATACCGCCAGCGAGACTACAGTGGCCAGCGGAAGATACATCCGGTGTTCAGCAATTGTTTGCGTCGCCACTGGCACCACACTGGAGCTAGGAGCTAGAATCGCGAAAAACCACACACCGAATATACTCAGCGCACGCCGCTGCCAAACTCCGATCAACGTTCCCGCCATTAATACCGCCAGCGCGAGCCCGCACGCCGCTACTCCAACCCCAAACTTGGCGGTGTCGGTCCCGTAGTCGAACACCAGCGGATATGGCCATACTGAAAGCCGGAGGTAGTGCACAACGGCCCGACACTGGGTCAGTCCGTAATCCTTCCACGCAATCTCGCTTCCAAACCCCGCAGAGCCACCGCGGTTGTGCGTGGTTGCTACGAGATATCCGAGTACCAGCCACGTGGCTGCCAATCCTACATACAGCCGCCATCGCCGCTTCCATGCTTCCCGGAGATTCCCGGCCACGAACAACCAATCAAACAGGAGAACCATCAGCGGCGCGGACACCATCACTTCCTTGCTAGCCATACCGAGAAGGCACGCCATCACCGAACACACGTACCACTTCCCGGGAGTTTGCGATTCCGCACCGCGGATGAAGCAGTACAGGGTCAACAAATAGAATAATCCCATCAGAGATTCGGCCCGTTGCGCCACGTAGGTGACGGCTTCCGTTTGTAACGGATGCAGCGTCCAGATTACGGCAATAGCCAACGCAAGGGTCGTCGCCTCGTTCCCAAAACGGCCCCGCAACGCAGGCCCCAGAAAGGCTCGCCGCGCGATCCCATACAGTGCCAAACCCGCGAGAATATGAATGGCGAGATTCAGTACGTGATAACCCCAAACCCGCGTCCCTCCAACGGCGTAGTTGACGGCCAAGGAAAGATTGATGAGTGGCCGACCTTCGACGGTATTACCACCTTGACGCGGGGGCGACAGGGGCTCCCAGATTGGCCAGAGATGACGGATCGTGAGGTTTTGCGATACTGACTTTACGTCATCAAAGATGAACGGACCGGTGAAGCTATTGTGATAGGCCAGCAACCCCGCGGCAACCACCAGCAATGGGATCAGTTTCTGTGCTTTCAACAATCCGAGAGATTATCGAAACTTAGCAGTCACGACCAGTGAATAGCGACCCGCGTATTACCCTCCCCGTGGACTGGGGGCGACGCTGGTCACCTCGTGCCGCTAATTCCAGTGGAAGACGCTGAAAACACTCTCGTAATCGTCGGTCCAAAGGCCAACGCCTTTCTGCGGTTGCGGGGGACGCCAGCGGGTGTCTCGTGCGAGAAGACTGAGCCACGGCCCGTTGCGCGTCATCACCAACCACCATGACTGCGTTTTACCCGTGCGGTTGAACTCCTCCGCTGAAACACCATTATCGATCCAGCAGAGGGAGTATACCCCGGCGTCCTGTGCGATGGTGGCCAAGACTGGTTCGAGATCAAGATGGCGGTTGGTAATATGGAAGGCCATTACACCGTCCGGCGCCAGCTTCCGCAGGTAAAGCGCGACTGCTTCCCGCGTCACTAAGTGCAAGGGAATTGTGTCCGAGGTGTAGGCGTCCAACACCATGAGGCCAAACTGGCCATCCCGTTCCGCCTGCAGGGATAGCCGCCCGTCGCCGAGCACGACCTTCGTGTCCGCAGGAGAGTCGTGCAGGAACGTAAAGTATTTCGGGTCATCCGCGATACGTTCCACCTCGGGATCGATTTCGTAGAAAGTCCAGTGCTCCCCGGCATCGCCATAGCAGGCGAGGGTTCCAGCACCCAGGCCAATGACGCCCACATGCTGCTTCAGCGCTTTCGGTAGTGTGCCTATGACTTCCCCGAGCGGTCCGGACTTGCTGAAAAAAAGCAGCGGTACGCGCCGCATTCGGGCATCGAGGCTCTGCATGCCGTGCATGGCGGTGCCATGGCGGAAGATATGGATGTAATCCGCCCGGGGGTCCACCTCAACCTTGTAAATACCAAAAAAGCTGCGCGACACCAGTATGTTGCGTAATTCCGGGTGCAATGACAATGTTGTCGCCAACAAAATCGCAAGACCGCCAAGCGCGAACCGGAGCGGTCGGCGGAAAAAGAAGAGACACAATATGGCAGGCGGTACGCATTCCATCGCCAAGGCGAGATTCGGCGGGCCAATCCGCGACTTCTCTACCAAATGGATAAGACCTGCGATGAGCAGGCCGAGGCATGCGGGCACGACGACATCGAGACTCCAACCAGCGCGGCTGGTCTTTTCTGTGCTCCGTCGTGGCAGCAACAGGCAGGCCAGCAGCAGGGTTGCCGGGTATTCGATCACCGTGGGGAAGATAAGCGGAGCCAGCAGGGCGTTAAATGCTCCGCCCAGCACGCCGCCGGTGGAAATCCACAAAAAGAACTCAGTCAGGTGTGCCACGGTGGGACGGTCTTTGGCCAATTCACCGTGACAGAACATTGCCAAGATGAACAGGCCCGCAAAGTGGACGCCAATCGGCCAGGGCAGATCCTCAAACGAGTTTCCCTTCAATGTCATCCTGCCCAACATTGTCAGCAGTACCACCACAGCAAACGGCATTGCCCACACGATCCACCGATGCGGGATCAATTGTCGTTTGGCGAAAACGAGGATAAAGGTCAGCAGGTAAATCCCCAGCGGGATGACCCACATCAAGGGGATCGGCACGACTTCCGTGGTGATATACGTCGTCACACTGAGCATCAAGCTGCACGGCACGAACGCGAGTAAGATCCAGCGTAACCGCCGCCGGGCCGTGAGCTGTTCGATGGCGGTCTTGCCATCAGGTTCCACCACCTCGGAGGGATTACGGGCTGTGCGCCACGTGCATACTCCGCAGATGGCTGTAAGGACCAGCAACACGATATAGCCGATGGCCCAATACCGGCCCTGCTGGCTCAGACGCAAATGCGGTTCGATAAGTACGGGGTAGCTGATCAGCGCGAGCAAGCTACCGCAGTTGCTCGCGGCGTAGAGAAAATACGGGTCGTGGGCGTCGCGATGTCCGCTGGCCGAAAACCAACGCTGCAGCAGCGGGCTCGTCGCGGACACGATAAAGAAGGGTAGCCCCACCATCACGGCCAGCACAGTGAGCAACCAGGGGATTGGATTGTGGGTTGTCGGCGGCGTCCAGCCGTGGGGAATGGCGATCGGCAGGGCCAGCAAAGGCAGCAGTAAGAGAGGTAGATGCAGCGCAGCCTGGCGCCGAATACCGAGTTGTTTGGTGGCAAAGTGGGCGTACGCATAACCGGCCAATAACGTGGCCTGGTAGAACACCATGGCCGTATTCCAGACAGCCGGCACGCCGCCGAGCAATGGCAGCAGCATTCGACCCGCCATCGGTTGCACCCAAAATAGCAACAGCGCCCCCAGGAAAATCGTGAAGGTAAAAAGGACCAGCATCCCGTTCTTGTTTTCGTTCATGAATCGTCCGGTGATTTAAGCCGCAGCGAGGCATGATTGCATAGAGACTCTGGAGCGGCAAGCGAGATTCGTGGAAGCGATGCGCTTTGGGTCAGGCTACTGCGGAAGACAAGAGGCCAGTCTTTCGACCGGCCTCTCGGAAACAGATAACAAACTGGACGTTTTTAGCTACGACGACGGAAGGCCAATAGACCGAGCAGACTCGTTCCCACCAGTGTCCACGTCGTTGGCTCAGGAATCATGGCAATTACGTTGTAGGGCCCGGAAGGATCAACGGTCTTGGTGCCCCAAGTGATCGTCGCGCCGGGAGCCAGGGTTCCATTGTTGGCGCCTGTAAACATATCCTGCAGGTCAATCGAACAGGAATTGGGGAAGTCGGATGAAGCCGGAAACCTCCAATTCGGATTATTGGCGTCGTTCACGAAAAAGATTGTCTCCAGGGACGCGCCAACACCCGTGGCGTTGTTGAAGGCCACCATATAGATCTGATTGTGGGCGAAGCCGGCATCAGACCCGGTCTTGCTTCCGGAGACGATACCAGCGTTGGCGCCGGTTCCGGTCAGGGTCGTGCCGAAGACCGTGAAGTTGGCCAAACTCGGACTGCCGATTGTCGGAGGGACAGCGAACGTCCCCACTTCGACCAAATCACCATCGAGATAGTTCAATGGACTGACGGTGCTGGCGATAAACGTGTTCAGCGCTGTCCCCCAATTGACGGTGATTGCCGCGCCATACGAACTCATGGCAATGCCAGTCGCCATCACCCCGGCAAATAGATACTTGATCCCGTTCTTCATTTTACTCGCCTTGGTCCTTTCGGTTACCGTGGTTTCTACACTCGCTTCTCCAATAGAACCTGGTAACAGGATTAGCCTTCTAAATCAAGGCGAATGGGGCGGGGATGCCTTCTTGTTGGGGGAAAAACGAAGAGGCCAGCCTTTCGGCTGGCCTCTCGGAAACAGGTAACCCTTGTATATTCTTAATTAGCTACGACGACGACGGAGGCCCAACAGGCCGAGCAAGCCCGTTCCAACGAGCATCCATGTGGACGGCTCAGGGACGAGGGCCAACTTGACCGCGTTATCGCCGTTGACAGTGTCTCTCTGAGTGCTGCCGAACACGACCGTCGAGCCCGCTGAGGGCGTCACAGCATTGCCACTCGTGAACATGTCTTGCATGTCGAACGAGGTGCTGTTCGGGAAATCCGCCGTGGCTGGGAATTTCCAGTTGCTGGCGTTCGAGTCATTCACGAAGTAGATTCCCTCTTGGGTGGCGCCGACGCCCGTGGCATTGTTGAAGGCTACGACATAGATTTGGGTGTGTAAGAAACCCGTGTCAGACGCCGTCTTGCTGAAGGAGAACACGCCAGCGCTAACGCCGGATTGTGTCAGCGTCGAACCGTAAACGACGAAGTTCGCCAAGCTGGGGCTGCCGATTGTCGGGGCAACCGTAAAGGTCCCGATTTCAATCAGGTTGCCATCGAGATAGTTCAGATCCTTGTCGGCCATGAACGTATTCAACGCCGTTCCCCCGTTCACTGTGATGTTGGCGTACGCGCCAACCGATATTCCTGTTGCAACCAACCCTGCTACCAGATATTTGATCCCGTTTTTCATTTTTCCTCTATACCTTTCCCTTTACCTGTTTCTCTACTCCCTGTGATTGTTTAACAATTTCTGTCCGTTTTGTCAAGGTCAATATGGCGCCGGTGCTTTCCAGTTGAACCCAGGATGACCCGAAGCGAGCTGGATCAGCATAAACGAACTTATCCCAATCGGCGTTCCACCGAAATCCGTGTTGCCTTGGCCAGACTGCTTCCAGCCAGCCGTTGGGAACGACTTCGAAGCTGTCGCGTAGAAGTATGTATTAAACGTTCCAGCGGCATCGTTATGAATCAGTACTAGATCCGTAATTGGCACGAGACTGTCGCTTGGATTGCCGTCCGTGAACAGACCGCTGTTCGACAATGTGACGGCCGAAGTCGCATAGATATTGGCAGCCAAATTGTTCGTCCCGACGAGCGGTATAATGGTCGGCCCGAGTTTGACGCCACCGACCAGAAGGATGTTCAGATTCGTGGTTACGGTTCGGCTAATCAGAACGCCTTGGTCATTGTATAGCGGGACCTGGCCGAAATCCGTATTTCCCTGGCCAGATTGCTTCCAGCCAGCGGTGGGGAACGACTTCGAAGCCGTCGCGAAGAAGTAGGTCGTGAACGTTTGTGTCAGCGGATTCTGAATCAGAACCTGGTCGGTAATCGGGTTTAAGCCGGACTGATCGGCTGCTCCGAACACGCTGTTCAGCGTCCAGTGCGGATAGATCTTGTAGGTCGTCGCGCCGGTGATGGCACCTGAATCATCAGACGCCGTGGTCACAGTCGTCGCGGTGTTGCCGGTAATGTCATCCTGGAGGCCGGGATTCGCACCATCGAGAAACTCGATGAAGTACAGCGGGCCGTTCGGGCCAACTGCAAACTGACCAGCTGTCAGCGTATTGTTGACGGTAATTGTCGTGCCAGCGATTCCGGTGATCGCGCCGCGACTCGCAACGATCTGGGTCATGCCCAAGCCGACGAGCGACAGCGCTGGGCTAACGCCCGGGCCACTGGTGCCTTCAGCTGTTATCGTGATGAAACCCACCGGGTCAGTGAACACATCGACCGCACTGGCCTTAAAGCCGGTCGCGGCAGTGATCAGTCCGATGGTGATTACGAAAGTTAACTTCGGAAGGAAGCTCCAACCCCTTGCATGTTGAACTCTTTGCATGTCTTCTCCTCGCCTATTTCCCGTTTGCCTCGTTCACGACTCGGTGAACCTAGATGTTTTCGCCTATACCCTAACCACACTGACTCGGTGAATCTAACTGCGCACACACTACCAGCGTGGGCATTAGGTGTCAATAACTTATTCGCAGATTTCTACATTTTTTGTCAGGTTTGCGTAGCATTATCACTCATGAGAATCTTGAATCGAAAAACCATTGATTTACAGGTGTTTTTGTATTTTTTGGACGGTGGAATCAGCCTGCGAGAGGGGAAAATGGCCGCAGGTAGAACGTGTGAAACGCCGTGTTTTTGTAGCTTCGCCTGGGTATTCACGTGAAAACGTTTGCGGGATTGTGCGGAGATGGTGGGGACGAGATAACGGCGCGCCTGGATACATCAACGACTGGGATGCCGCAGACGGCGGCGGCGTTTGCCACGGGAGTACGACGTGTGGCGCGTCGTCGGACTCCGCTCCGCAGACTCGGCTCCCATCCCTACAAACGGCTTTGGAATTCCAGGAATTATTTTGCGCCGTTGTGTTGCGTGAAGACGTTTTGTTAGTGTGCCTGCGGTCCAATGGCAAAAACAAAACCGATGAAAATTTTCTTTGCCGCAAGTGAGATGACGCCGTACGCCAAGACGGGCGGACTCGGCGACGTGGTCGGCGCGTTGCCGAGGGCGCTTTGCCAGCTCGGGCACGAGGTCACGTGCTGTCTTCCATTTTACCGGGCCGCGCAGGAGGTCGCGCGCGACGCGAGACCGATCGGCCTGACTTTGCAAATTCCGTTGGGGAGCCGAACGGTGACGGGAGACGTGCTGGAGTTGAAACAGCCCGACGGCGTGCGCGTGCTGTTCGTGCGCCGCGACGAATTTTTCGATCGCTCGGAGTTATATTACACCGGTGTCCGCGATTACGAAGACAACGCGGAACGTTTTTTATTTTTCTCGAAAGCCGTGGTGGAGCTGCTCGGGTACACGCGGTTCCAGGCGGACATCGTGCACTGTCACGACTGGCCGACGGCGTTTGTCCCGGTGCAAATGGCGTATCGGGCCGGGACGCGCGGCGCGGAGTTTCCCGCGAAGTCGGTTTTCACGATCCATAATATCGCCTATCAGGGAATGTTCTGGAGCCTGGATTTTCCGCTAACGAATTTGCCGGGGGAATTTTTCACGCCCGAGTCGCTGGAGTTCTACGAGCAGATGAACCTGATGAAGGGCGGAATTCTTTTTTCCGACGCCGTCACCACCGTGAGCCGGACCTACGCGAAAGAAATCCAGGCGACCGACGGCGGATTCGGGCTCGACACGGTTCTCGCCTCGCGGGCTGATGACGTGCAGGGGATCGTCAACGGCGTGGACTACACGCAATGGGACCCGGCGACGGATGCGCATTTGCGACGGCGCTATACACCGGAGGATTTGTCCGGCAAGCGCGCCTGCCGGGCGGACCTGTTGGCGAAACTGGGACTGGAGGCCGGCGAAGGAGAACCTGTGGCAGCGTTTGTGTCACGATTGACGGAACAAAAAGGCGTGGACGTGCTGCTGGGCGCCGTTGAAGAACTGGTGGAGTCGGGGGTGACCGCAATCATCCTCGGGAAGGGCGAGAGAAAATACGAGGAGCTGCTGACAGGAATGGCCGAAGAATTCCCGCGGCGGGTCGCAGTGAAGATTGCGCACGACGAGGAGTTATCCCATCAAATCCAGGGCGGGGCGGATATGCTTCTCATGCCGTCGCATTTTGAACCTTGCGGATTGACGCATTTGTACGCCCTGAAGTATGGCACGATCCCGGTGGTGCGGGCGACCGGTGGGCTGGAGGACACGGTCCAGCAGTACAATTCGCGGTCGGAGCAGGGAACTGGTTTCAAATTTGCTCCCTACACGGCAACAGCGCTCGTGGAGGCGGTGCAACGCGCGATTTTACTCCACAAGGAGCCAAGGAAATGGCAGAAGTTGATGCGGAATGCGATGGCCCGCGATTTTTCGTGGCGGGCCAGCGCCCAGGAATACGAAAAACTGTACGCGGCGCTGTAAGGCGCGGCGGCTGAAAAGTGGGGACCAACGGTTATGCCAGAACTTCGCAAGGATCCAGTTGTCGGTCGGTGGGTGATTGTGGCCACGGAACGCGGGAAGCGACCGAGCGATTTCGCGCCGCAACCGCTTGAGACGCCCGATCCGGCCAAGAACCCGTTCGCCGAGGGCAACGAGCACATGACGCCGCCGGAGATTTTTGCCTTCCGCGACCCGAAGAGCAAGCCGAACGGCCCGAACTGGCAGGTGCGGGTGGTGCCGAACAAGTTTCCCGCGTTGCGCATCGAGGGCGACATCGACAAGGAGGGGCAGGGGATCTACGACAAGATGAACGGCATCGGCGCGCACGAGGTCATCATCGAGACGCCGAATCCGAGCCTGCAATTGGAGCAACAACCCGTCGAGGGAATCGGGCGCGTCATCGAGACGTACAAGATTCGCATGACCGACCTGCTGCGCGATCCGCGGTTCCGCTATATTTTGCTTTTCAAGAATTTTGGGCGGCAGGCCGGCGCGACGATCGGGCATCCGCACTCGCAGTTGATCGCGACGCCCGTTACGCCGAAGCGGCTGAAGGAAAAACTGCTCGGCGCGATGGAGTACTACAATTACAAGGACCGCAGCATTTTTGAGGACATCCTCAAGCAGGAGATCAAGGAAGGTTCGCGGCTCGTGTATGAGAACGCGGGCTTCGTGGCGTACTGTCCATTCGCGTCGCGGTTCCCATTCGAGGTCACGCTGACCCCGCGGCGGCAATCGGCGTACTTCCAGGATATTCACCCCGATGAGATCCTGCTACTGGCTGACGCGCTGAAGGTCACGCTGCAGAAACTGGCGAAAGCCCTGAACCAACCGCAGTACAATTTTATCGTCAACACGGCGCCGGCACGCTACGCGCATCACGGCTTTTGGTCGACGATCGACCAGGACTTCCGCTGGCACATCGAGATTCTGCCGCGACTGACACTGATCGCGGGCTTCGAGGTCGGCACGGGTTTTTACATCAACCCGACGACGCCCGAGGAAGCCGCGAAGTATCTTCGCGAGATTTCGGTATAGACGTCTTCGGGTCACTCATGCCGCTCCACGTCGCCTTCCTCTGGCACATGCACCAGCCGTGCTACGTCGACCCGATCCGCGGGACGGCGCTGATGCCGTGGGTGCGCCTGCACGCGACCAAGGGCTACCTCGACATGATCTGGCTGGCGGACCAGTACCCGGATTTCCATTGCACATTCAACCTGACGCCGGTGCTCTTGCAACAAATCCAGCAGCTCGCCAATAACGAGGTACGGGACCTCTGGCACGAACTGGCCGCTCCGTCCCCGGAGACGTTGACGCTGATGCAGAAGGCCAACCTGCTGGAACACTTCTTCAAGGCGAATTGGGACAACATGGTCAAGCCGTTCCCGCGGTACGCGGCGCTGCTGCAGAAGCGCGGGCTGAACGCGGCGAAGATCGACCTCGAGCACGCCGCGGGCAATTTCACCGACGAGGAGTTCCGTGATTTGCAGGTGTGGTTCAACCTCACCTGGTTTGGGTACGCCGCGGACCGGCTGTATCCCGAGATTGCCGACCTGAAACGGAAGGGCAGGGGATTCAGCGAGGAAGACAAACAGACGGTCTTTGAGCACCAGCAGGTCGTCCTGAAGACCGTGCTCGGTTACTACAAGGCCCTCGCCCAGCGCGGCCAGATCGAAATCAGCACGACGCCTTTTTTTCACCCGATCATGCCGCTGGTTTACAACACCGAGTTGGCCCGTCGCTGTATGCCGGGCCGGGACCTGCCGCCACCGTTCTCACATCCTGAGGATGTTCGCGCGCAGTTAACCCTAGCCCGCGACCTGCACACGCAAATCTTCGGCGCGCCGCCGCACGGGGTATGGCCGTCGGAAGGTTCGGTCTGTCCGGAACTTATCCCGATCCTCGAGGAACTCGGATATCAATGGTTCGCCACCGACGAGGAAAATCTCTGGCGGAGCCTGGCGGTGGTGCATCCCGGCAGGGTCTTCGACCGCGCCATGTTGTTCCAGGGTTATCGTGCGCAATTCGGCGACGCGGGCGCGTGCCTAGCTTTCCGCGAGCGGACGCTGAGCGATTTCATCGGGTTCACCGCCTCGCGCAATGACCCGCAGCGCGCGGCCGATTATATGATTGGTCAAATCGAGCAGGTCGCCCGGACCGCGCAGGGCGACAACCCGTTGTGCGCGGTGATTCTCGACGGGGAAAATGCGTGGGAACATTTCCCCGACGGCGGCCAGGCGTTTCTGCGGGAGGTCTACCAGCGATTGTCCGTGCACGACGGAATTGTGACGACGACGTTCCATGACTACTTTTCCGCGCATCCGCCCGGCGCGATCCTGAGCACGCTACACACGGGCTCATGGATTCGCGGCGATTTTGACGTCTGGATCGGCGAGCCCGAGGAGAACCGCGGCTGGGAACTGCTTGGGCAGACCCGGGACTTTCTGCAGCGGAAAATTGACCAGCGCGAGATCACCCCCGATCAGCACGGCAAAGCCATGCGTGAAATCTATGCCGCCGAGGGTAGCGACTGGTTCTGGTGGTACGGCAGCGACTTTGTGACGGACAACGACCTGATTTTCGATGAACTGTTCCGTACCCACCTGCAGAATGTTTATCATATTTGCGGTGTGCCCGTTCCCGATGTCTTGAAGACGAACATCTGCCGGTCGGAGGTAGCTCGCGAGATTCGCAAGCCGACCGACCTCATCACGCCGACAATCGACGGGTTGATTACGTCATATTATGAGTGGGCCGGGGCGGGCGTCTATGAGACGGGCCGCAACATGGGCGCCATGTATCGCAGCGAGCGCTGCGTTGAAGCCATTCATTTTGGCGCTGATCTCACCACATTCTATCTGCGGGTTGACTTCCGCAAAGGCGTCGAACTGCCGGCCAAGGTGACGTTGCGGGTGAATTTCATCGATCCGACCCATCGGGCTCTCATTATAATGGAGCTTACACCCGCATTCAGTAAAGCCGACCTCTGGGTAACGGATCCGGAATCCTCGCCACGAAAGCTTGGGGAGATCAGCCTCATCAAATTCGATAAGATCCTGGAGCTGGGCATCCCACTGGACGATCTCAGCTGGAAACAGCGTGAGCAGGCCGCGTTTTTCGTCCAGTTACTCGAGGCAGACGTTGAGCTGGAGCGCCATCCCGACATCGGCGCACTGGCCCTGACCGTGCCCGACGAACTGTTTTCCGCTGAGAACTGGTGGGTCTGATCCTCAAAACCCAACACAATCTTGTCCCCGGAGCGCCCTTGTAGTGCCAATTATTAGACATAATCTATATTGTGCGACGTTGGTGGTTCAATAGGAATCAAGGTTAGCGGCTTCGCCGCTGGGTTTTTGTCGCGAGTACGTAGGTCTGGTTTCATGGCCGCCACTTCCTGCCACCGTTGACCCATCTCCGCGCTGGCCTCGGTTTCGATCCGCGCATCCTCGATGGCGTTCCAGAACCCCAAGTCGAGCGTCTGTTTGGCCCACTCCTCACCGCGCTCTAATACCTGATGCGCCAGCAAAGAAGCAAACGAAAAACCGCGCCGCGCGAAACTCGCCTTGAGCAGGTCCTGCCGTGGACGTACCCGCTTGCGCGTCCGTTGCCCTGGGGAACGACCTTCGGAAGTCTGTAAGGGGGTGTCGCGCCTGACGTTTGTGGGGGTTTCGGGCGTCACTGCCGCCGTGCGCCCGTCTGACGCGGCAGCCGTGGCCCCGTTCCCTGAAGAGAGCTTCTCGTTACGCGTCGTCGAAATCGTGGCCGTGTCCCTTGTGCCGCGTCCGCACGCTGGCGCGTGATGGGCAACCGCCGAGAACGACGCAAAAACGGACATCGGATTACGATTAACGGTTAATGACCCCTTGCCAAATCCCCACCAAGAGAGTAGACTTACAGCAACATCGGGCACGCGGTTTTCGAGCGCCGTCTCGCAACCCCTAAGGGCTACGGGAGCATCGAGGCCTAGGACATCGTAACTCTCCGTGCGACGGCGCTCGAAACTCGCGTGTGAAACGTCGCGACGTTCTTCACCGATTCCGCTCCCCCTACAGGTCGACGGGGGAGCACCTTGCCCTCCCGTCGCGTTCAGTGCCGTGTCAGCCTCGCCAGAAAATGCTCTATAACGGTCAATGTTCAACAAGGTTAGCTCGCAGGCGCGGCGCGGGCCTTCGGCCCGCAACCGCGCCAGACTCGCTTGGTCTGTCCTCAAGTGGGTCGTTACATTGTGTAACTGGTCGGTTTCCGAGGCCCCCCCACTCTCTATATTGTGCGACGTTATAGGCGTCGGTAAAGCCTTGAGACTGCATCTGGATAGTATGATTGGCCCTCAGCCCCAACCCTGAATTCAGTTCACAAGTCCAAATCGCTTGCTGAAAGGCCAATAAACGAATACCGCCCTGCCGACAAGATCCTCCTGTGGAACAGATCCCCAGAAACGGCCGTCCAGGCTGCTTTTGCTGTTATCACCCATGGGAAAGAGGTGCTTTGGAGGCACCGTGTATGTGCTCGCGGAAGATGGAAAGTATTTTGGTGAGGGAAACGTCTCCGGAATGACGTAACCGTTATACCCATTCTCTTGGGAATAAATGCGTCGGAAGGCATCCCGCCCATCCAGCACCCGTCCATTGACGAGCACATACGGCGGCTGGATCTGGATGACATCGTTCTCCAGCCCGATCAGCCGTTTGATGTAGAAATTGCCACGGGACGGAGCGGGGATTTCCGGGATGTGGGTTGTGTCGAACACAATGACTTCACCGCGGCGGGGTTTGCGGAAGTGGTAGCTGATCTTATCCACAAAAATGTGATCACCGCGTGTGCGATACCCGTAGGGCTCGTACATTCTCCCTTGGAAGACCACCCCCGCGAGGCGCTCAAGAATGGATGGAGGTCGTCCGACATATCGAGACGGCGCCTCATTGGGTGGCGGATACACCCCGTACAACGTCGGCTGCATCGAGCCCGTCGGGATCTTGAAAGGTTGGATGAAAAATGTCCGCACGGCCATGGCCACGATGACCGCCACGAGCAATACTTCGATATTCTCGCGGAGGGCGGGAGACTTTGGCGCTGGCAACGCCCCGCGGATTTTCTGCTCCAGTTCACCAGACCGGGAGGCGGCGGCCTTGGCGTTTTCCAGTCGCAGCGCCTGCTCCAGCTCGCCGATCTTCATAGTGATGGCGACGATTTGACCGGGCGCGATCAAATCGCGATTGATCCGCAACCACTTCCGGGCACCTTGGACCATCTCCCGCGCGGATTTTAATGTTTGGCGATCTTCCGAGTTGCTCATGACTGGCTCCCCTACCCTGATTTCAGCACCGAGATGAACGCTTCCTGCGGGATGTTCACCTTGCCGACGGCTTTCATGCGCTTCTTGCCTTCCTTCTGTTTCTCCCACAGCTTGCGTTTCCGCGAGATGTCGCCGCCATAGCATTTCGCGGTGACATTCTTGGACAGCGCCTTGACCGTCTCGCGGGCAATGATTTTCCCGCCGATGGCAGCCTGGATCGCCACCTGAAACATCTGCTGCGGGATCACTTCCTGTAGCTTCAGCGCCAGCGCCCGGCCCCGGGTTTCCGCCTTGCTGCGGTGCACGATGCTGGAAAACGCGTCGACCGGCTCGCTATTGACGAGGATGTCGAGTTTCACCAGGTCGCCCTCGCGATAGCCGTGCGGCTCGTAGTCCATCGAGCCATAACCGCGCGTGATGCTTTTGATTTTGTCGTGGAAATCCACGAGAATCTCGTTCAGAGGTAACTCGGCGGTCAACATCACCCGGCGCGTGTCGATGGAATCGGTCTTCGATACCAGGCCGCGCTTTTCCATGACCAGTTGCAGCATGTCGCCGATGTTTTCGTTCGGGCAAATAATGAACGCCTTCACGTACGGTTCCTCGATGTGGTCGATCACCGATGGATCAGGCAGGAAGACCGGGTTGTCCACCTCGAGAATTTCGCTGTTGGTCTTGAGCACCTTGTAAATGACGCTGGGGTACGTGGCGATGATGTCCATGTCCCACTGCCGCCGCAAGCGCTCCTGGACGATCTCCATGTGTAGTAGTCCCAGGAACCCGCAGCGGAAACCGAAACCGAGCGCCGCCGAGCTTTCCGATTGATACTGGAAGGCGGAATCGTTGAGCTGCAATTTTCCCAACGCGATTTTGAGGTGCTCGAAGTCCGCCGAGTCGATCGGGTACAGACCGCTGAAGACCATTGGATGCACCTGCTGGAAACCCGGCAAGGGCTTCTTCGCGGGCTGGCGTGCATCGGTGATCGTTTCGCCGATCTTCACGTCGGCGGTGGTCTTGATGTTGGCAATGACGTATCCCGTGCTGCCGGCGGACAGCCTCTTGCGCGGCTCGGGCTTGGGCGTGAACACTCCGACGTCCTTCACCTCGTACTTCAGTCCCGTGCTCATGAGCTGGATCATCATTCCCGGCATGATTTCGCCCGCGAACAACCGCACGTATGTCACCACGCCGCGATAGGTATCGAACATCGAATCGAACACCAGCGCCTGCAGGGCCGTATCGGTGGGCGGTTGTGGCGGCGGAATGCGTTCGACCACACTGCGCAAAACGTCATGGATGCCAAGGCCCGTTTTCGCGCTCGCCATGATCGCCGTGTCACCGGAAATGGCCAGGATGTCCTCGAGCTGGCGTTTGGTTTCCTCGACGTTCGCGTTGGGCAGGTCGATCTTATTGATGATCGGGACGATGGTGAGTTTTTGCTTCGACGCCATGTGCACGTTGGCGACCGTCTGTGCCTCGACGCCCTGGGCGGCGTCCACCACCAGCAGCGCCCCTTCGCAGGCGGCGAGGCTGCGAGACACTTCGTAGGCGAAATCCACGTGGCCCGGCGTATCGATCAGGTTCAACTCGTACACCTGGCCGTCCTCGGCGTGCCAGGTCATCGTCACCGGATGCGCCTTGATGGTGATGCCGCGCTCGCGTTCGAGGTCCATCGAGTCGAGCACCTGCTCGCGCATCTCGCGTTTCTCCAGTGCCCCCGTCGTCTCCAAGAGCCGGTCCGACAACGTCGTCTTGCCGTGGTCGATGTGCGCGATGATGCAGAAATTCCGTATATGCCCCAAATCCATGAGCCGCGCACTCTATCACCCTTTCCCGCGTTTGGGTAGTCCCCTTCCCTACTTTACGGCAACTGTTTTGGAATAGAAATCGTCACAGGGATCACCACTTTCGGTTGGGACGTCATGTTCGTCTCGAAGACAATGGCGCCCTGCACAGATTTCTCTGGCATCTTCACAAGCCGCGCGACGACCACATACGTCTGGCCTGCATTTTTTGCGACCAGTTTGAGGCTCAAGTCCTTGACGTTCGTCGTCAGGTTCGTAATATCTAGGGGCTGACCTGCCGTGAGAGCCAAGACCTTGATCTCCCGCGTTGGCAGCGCCTCGGAATTCGTCGAGGAAGTGTCTCTGATTGGCCAGTACAGCATCACCGGATCCACGAGCACATCACCGAGTAGCCGCCCGTCGATGGTGATGGCCGCCACGGGCTGCGGGACGTCCTCAAGAGACAACTTTACACTCTCGCCAAATTGCCGCGGCGTTCCTTCGTTCTGGAGTTCAATGATGACCTTCGCGGACTCATCGTTGGAGCCTTCGACGGGTTCCACTCGTGTCCGCAAAAGCTTACTGCCGGATTCCGCCTTGGTGATGTTGAGGCTTTTGCCATCCACGCGGTGCACCAGCACCATCACATTCGTGATTGTTCCCTGCCGAACGTTCCCCAAGTGGATGTTCTGAGGCGAAATCTCAAGTACCTGTTTGACTTCGACTTTAATCGACAAACTCATTTTAGGTGCCTGCGGGTCGTTGGATGTGACGGTGATATGTTTCTCAAGCGCACCATGGGCGGCGCCGATACTGAGCTTGAAGACCAACTCGCCCTTTTCCCCCGGCTTGAGGACATCTGGTTTCACACTGGCTTTCTGTAACAGCTTCCCAATTTTGAGTTCTCCCGTGCCCGTGTTGTGGAACGTGAAGGTCCCGGTAAGGGATTCGACGAGCGACGTGATGCCGAAATCGTACACGGTCTTGTCGAACTGGATTTTTGGCGACGGGCCCGGCGGTTCTGCCGGGTTGTTTGTCGCCGGCACCGGTGACGGTGGTTGCGTGGATGCCGTCGGATTGTTCGTGGCGTCCCCTCGCGCGATGCCCATCGTCGCGATCACAACCAATGCTACCGCCAGGAATTCTCGCTTCATGGGGGCGTTAATCTCACCGTTTAGACGGCCATAGTATCACCCCCGACAGTGCTGACCAGACGATTCTGACGGATACACAAGGACGGTTTTACCGCAGGCGAATGTCGATTATGCGATCATGTGAGGGCTGGCTCCCTTATCCCTGCAATTTGCGGGCGTGCAGCCTTGACGTCGTTAGAATAAGCCTCGACATGCAGGGACTCTTTTGCAACAAACATTCTGCGCGGAGAGGCACAGGGTCGCGTTTGACTCTCCTCCTTCTGGTTCACGGAAATTAATTTGGGTGCGTTACAAAGGGCAAACCATCATGAAACGAGTCGCTCTTCTTGCTATCGTCGTTGGTCTGGGTCTATCGGTGGTCGCCGGTGATCTGCTCGCGGCGGTCACACTGACGACGCTGCATACCTTCACCGGCGCTGACGGAGATGCGCCCGTGGCCGGACTCGCGCTCGGCACCAATGGCAATTTCTACGGCACGACCGAGTTCGGTGGGATGGAAACGAATGGTTGCGTTGGGAGTTGTGGCACCTTGTTCGAGATCAGTTCGGACGGCGCGTTTACGTCGCTCCACTTGTTCAACTACGACGACGGGAGTGCCCCACGCGGCGGACTGGTGCAAGCCAGCGACGGCAATTTGTACGGCACGACCTTCGATGGCGGGGCCTGTGGCCTCGGCACCGCGTTCCGGATCACGGCGAGCGGCGTCCTGACGACAATTAGCCCACCTGATCCAGGCTCCTGCTGTGCTATTGGCAGCAATGCCAAACTGGTGCAGACCAGTGACGGCAATTTGTACGGCACGGGCGGTGCCGGGGTGTTCCAGATTGCCACGAACGGCGTGTGTACGGCGCTGAACGTCGAGCTTCCGGAGTCAACTCCGGCCGGGCTGATCCAGGGTAGCGACGGCAATCTCTACGGCACGACCCAGTTCGGCGGTACAAGCTCGAATTGCTCGAGCGGCTGCGGCACCGTTTTCAAGATGACCACCAATGGCGTACTCACGATCCTGCATTCGTTTGACGGGAGCGACGGCCAGCAACCGCTGGGCGACTTGGTCGAGGGCAACGACGGTAACTTCTACGGCACGACCTCCGGCAGCGTCTTGGGGGCGTTAAACTGCACCAACGGCTGCGGCACGGTCTTCCAGATCACCCCGGACGGCGTCTTCACGAATCTGCACGCATTCACCGGCCCCGAAGGAAAGCTGCCGAAGGCCGGGTTGGCACTGGGCAGTGATAGTAACTTCTACGGCACGGCCTCCAGCGGCGGGGCGTTCGGGGTCGGCACGGTGTTCCAAATCACCACCAACGGCGACCTGACGAAGCTGGTCTCGTTCAATGCTCTAAACGGGGGCGACCCGGTAGCGCGGCTGCTGCTAGGCCCTGACGGCGCGTTCTACGGTACGACGGAGGTGGGCGGCAGCGGGACGAACGCCTTGGGCACGGTGTTCAAGCTCACGATCTCAACCAATTCCTCAGTGACCATCAGTTGCGTCTTATCGCCGGCCCTGGCCACGAACACCGTCAACACCCCGAACACCGTTGTGGCGACTGTCACTTCCAACGGCGTCGCCAAATCCGGTCTGCATGTGAATTTCAGTGTGCTCGGCGCCAACGCCGGCCAGACCGGCAGCGCCACGACCAGCGCCGGTGGGTTGGGCACATTCACGTACACCGGCACCATCGCCGGCACCGACGCCATCCGCGCGATTGCCGGCGGCGCGACCGGCACCGCCACGAAAGTCTGGATCGCAGCGGTCGCCACCCACGACCTCGAGGTCACCAAACTCAAGGCACCCAAGAAGATCACGCTCAGCGCCACGAAACCCAACATCACTGGCAAGTTCGCCGTCACCATCCAAAACAACGGCGACGCTACCGAAGTCATCCCGGATCTTGGCACCCTGGCCAATCTCGTAACGCTCAATATCCAATCGCTTGGGGCCTGCACCAACCCGGTCGCAATGTTGACCACGCCGAAGTTTGTTTTTCCGTTCCAACTCGCACCGAAAAAGAAACTCAACCTCGCCTACACCACGATCTTCTCTTGCGCCAACAATCCGCTAGCCACAACCAAGACTGCGACGAACAACGACTACCAGACAACTGCGGTTGTCGATCTGAGCGCACTTAGTGAAACGGACAGCACGTCCTCGAACGACCTCTGTCCGCGTCCGCCCAGCGGCAGCGATCCCGGCTGTGGCAACAAGACTCTCGCTGGGACGCTTGGCGGGGATGTACTAATTGATGTGGTGGTGAAATAGAGACATCGCGCTGCCGCAAGCCTCGTAGCCATCCACGATAATTCTTGCCAGCCAATGACCGAAGTTGGTATCCAGTTAGACCTGCTGTCGGAGGGGACGTTTATGGATACGCTTCACGTCGACGCGACCATACCAGAAATCACCATCACGCCCAGGGACATCCTGTTTGAATGCCCCAATTGCAGCAAGAGCATGGTGATCGACGAGTCCGCCGTGGGGAAGATTGTGGATTGTCCGCGGTGTCCAACGCAGGTGATCGTTCCCTCCAGACCAGCTCCTCCTGCAGAAACGGAGCGACGAGAAAGCGCTACCGCTGCTCTGCTTCTTGCGGTGCAACACGGCGACTCGAGTTCGCTGAATGTGGCCCTTGCCCAGGGTGCGGACGTAAATGCCGTCGCTCCCGACGGAATGACCGCCCTGATGCTCGCTGTACAACAGGACCGTGCGGACTTCGTCAAGGCCTTGATCGGCCATGGCGCAAACCTCGAAGCGAAAGGCCCCAGCGGTCGAACCGCGCTCATGCTCGCCCAGCAGGCCGGCCAATTTCATCTCGTCCGTTTGTTCTGGAAAGCCGACACCAGGCCCGCCTATCGATTCTTCGGCCGACGCAGACGTCGTCCATGAACGAACACGCGTGGGAGCGATCGCTTACCTGGTGGCTACGGTTTTCCAGTGGGCGCCGCTGAGAAGCGGCAAGACCAGCAGGGTGGCCATGATGTCAATCAGCGTGCCAAAAATCACCACCAGCCCAAACCGTTGAGTCGGCGGGAAATTCGACAGGGTAAAAATCGCGAAGCCGGTGGCGATGATGGTCGCCGAGCCGGCGACGGCGCGCCATTGTTCGTCGCGGGCCGCCACCCACACCTTCCAGGAGTCCTTTTCCAAGCGACGATTGCGGCGAACGGCAAACACCAGATGGATCATGGAGTCCACGGCCATGCCGATGCAAACATTGGCGGCAGGAGCCGAAATGATGTCCACCGGCACCTTCAAAAACCCGGCGGCTCCCAGCATGCAAAAGCGGCACAAGCTCAAGCTGATAATCATGGCCACCGCGGTGCGAAACGATCTCGTGATGATGAGAGCGACGACCAGAAACACCGCAAACAACCATCCAAGGCCCTCCAGCATGCTGGCGGAAACCAACCTTGCCAGGTCTCCTTGGAGCTGATAGACGCCGCCGACGAGGACCGGTTCGAAGCCCTGCTGGCGGACGATGGAACGGAGGTCGTCCACGATCTCGGCCCGGTATTGTTGCCGTCCGGATTCAACCATGCGCAGAAGGAACACCGCCTGCGTGTGGTCTTCGTTGATAAAGCTGGCGGCCACCCGGCCGTGCTCAGGCTTTTCCATGATGCGAAGAAGATTTTCCCAGGTCAGCAGAAAAGCCAACGGCGCCCGATTCCCTTCCGCCATGAGGACCGGCAGCGAAACGACCGTGCCGACCGCCGGTTGGTTTTCCAACGCCCCCTGGAGTTGCCACATTTTTTCATAGGCGTCGCTCGTGTTTAATTTACGGCCATCCGTAGTCGCAACGACCAGTTCGAGCGGGCTGCTGCCGCCATTGCGATCCACGTATTCCAGCCCGTCCCGCAAGGGTTGATGGGGTTTGAAATAATCCAACAGGCTTGGATCCGTGTTCAATTTGCGCAGACCAAAAGCCAGGCTGACCGTCACGATCAGCAAGAGAGCTACCGGCAGGATGAACCGGCGATCCCCGAACGGCGAGTAGCGTTTGGTTTTGGTTACCCGATCGTCTGGCGGAACCGCCCAGCGCAAGAAGAATGGATAGATGGTGTAGGCGCAGAGGAAGGCGGCAATCGTGCCAATCGTTCCCCCGAGGCCCAGTTCGCGCAACGGTTTGGCCTGCACCAGCAACAGCGTGGCAAAACCCAGTGACGTGCAGACCATGCACCAGAAGGAGGGAGGAAGCGTCACCCCGTACGCAGCCGCGGCCAGTTGGCGCGGCGCCGTGTCGCGCCGGTGGGCAAGGTTGCGCCAATTCGACGTCATATACACGAGATGGGAAAAAGTCAGCACGAAGACAATGGTGCTGAGATTGGCGGTCAGGATGCCGATTTTCATCCCCAAGAGGGCCTGGACGAGCAGCGAGACCATGATCGCGCTGATGCAGGTCGCCAGCATGCCGACCAGAATCCGCACCGACCGGAATATCGGCAGCATGGCCCCGCCAAAGAGAATGACCGCGGTGGCGCTGAACCATGCAAAATCGTGTACCAGGTTGCGTTGAATCATGGCCACGACATAGGGCGCTCCCGCGATGCGGATGACAAAGTCCTTCTCGTCAAACTCCTTGACGATGTCCTCCACCCGACGGATGAGCTTCGAAGCCTCCTTTCCTTCGATCAGCACGATCAAATTGGAGGATCGTTGGTTGCCGGCAATCAACAGGCGCCGCCATAGCGGGCTTGCCATCGCATCGGAAAAACTTTTGGGCCCCTCAGCCAGGCTCCGTACACCCACTATCTGGTTGATCGCCTTGATCTTTTCCGTCAGCTGTCCGATTCGCTCAAGGTAATGCTCGGAAGAAATATCGGGCGACGAAACACTGATGATGAGTTGTGACCGGTTGGGAAAACTCGCTTCGATCTTTTTGGTCTGTTGAAATTGCGGGTCCTTTACCGAAAAGAAAAAGTCCTCATCCACGTGCGGGGTCAAATCAACCAAAACCACGACCAACCCGATTAGGGCAGCCGTAAGGGCCAGCAGGAGCCAGTGCATCCAGGAAGGCGCTGCCGTGAGGATGTTTGAAACCCTGGCACGGATCGCGGTCATCTCTTCAATATACGTTACGAAGGGGCAGCCGCACAAATGCGGTCAGTTCAATTGTCGTTAGCCTGCCGTTGCGTCATCATGAAAAAGCAGACTGACCCCGTCGTTATCACGAATTCGCGATACTGGCCCGCGCGTTATCTCGGTCTTGCAGGGGTGGACAATGGCTGTGGTGTTTCACGGCTCAGCTCTTGGGCGAGTTGATCGGCTTTGACGGGATCGATCTTTTTCATTTCGCGAGCGGCATCGCCGGCTTTGCCGGTCTGATGGAGCTTCAGGTAGGCCCTGACCAGGCCGCCCCAGGCTTCGGCGTAGTTGGGCTTGAGCTTGAGTGCTTGCTGGAAGAAGAGGACGGCCTCGTCGTGGTCGCCTTGCTGCTCCGAGACGACGCCGAGATTGAACCATGCCTCCGGAAAATCGGGCCTATGTTTCAATGCCAGCCGATAGGCGTTGATGGCCTCGGGGTACCGACCCTGACTTGCGTAGGCTGCGCCGAGCTTGAAATGGGCGTCGGCAAAATCCGGCTTCAATTCGACCGCTTTTCGGTACGCGGCTATCGCGTCCGCCGGATGCCCCTCCCCCGCGTACGCGCCGCCCAAATTCTCCCACGCCTGGGGGTCGCGCGGGGTCAGTTTGACCAACTGCTGAAACACGTCAGCCGCTTCCGGCATGTTGCCTGCCCTGGTGTAAGCCCATCCGAGGTTGTACCACGCATCGACGTAATCCGGCTTGAGCTTGATCGCTTCCTGGAACGCGGTTGCGGCATTGGAAAAAAAGCCCAGCTTCGCGTAGGCCTCGCCGAGAATATATTGGACCACGCCACTGTTGGGATAACGGTCCGCCAGGACCTTGGCGGTCTTGAGCAGTTCCGTGTAATTCTTCGCGTCCTCCGCCGCGCCGGCCACCGCGTAATCCGGATCGGACAATACATATACGTCTGCGCTACGCCCAAATTGCCGCAGCGGCCCACCCGAACCAAACGGCCATCGCTCGAACCACCACGCGCCGGCGCCGCCCACCAGCACCACCAACAACAGTCCAGCCACGCGATGTGGCCAATTTCCCCAGCGAGTGGGCGCAACCGGCGCCTCCTCGGCGGCTGTGGCAGGCTCCGTAGCAGTGACAAGCCCGGGAGCTGCAATCGGGGTAACCTTGACGGGCGCCTCCGACCGCGCTTCTTTGGGAGGTGTGCCCAGGAGGTTGGTCGCAGTCGGATTGGCCCGGAGCGCGTCGGCAAATTCCGGGAACTCCGCGAGTTGTTTCCAGTTCCGGCGCGCCTCGGCCGGCACCCACGTCTGCTCATTGGCGAACCCTTGCGAGATCCACTTCTGCAGTTGCGTGGCATTGACCGGCCCGTAGGTGCGCCCGTCAGCGCCCACGATTCGGTATTCCAACTCTTTCGCGGGAGGCTCGATTGGCCGCGACCGTCCCAAGGGCAAGGCCGTCTGGGGCGAGTATATTTTCGGTTCAGCCGGCGGTTGTCCCGGCTCCTCGTACCACATCTCGACCTCGCCAAAGAGCAGCGTGTCGCCATGGCGCAAGTCCTCCCCGGTTATGCGGACGCCGTTGATGAACGTCCCGTTCGTGGAGATCAGGTCGCGAACCTTGTAATGCGAGCCGGTGCGGATCAGGACGGCGTGGTGCAGAGAAACCGTGATGTGATCAAGACGGATCAGGTTGTCGTCCTCGCGTCCGACGTTGACGCGGTCCTGCGTCAGTTCGAACACGCGACGCGACATTGTACCCGAGGCAAGATGAAGCCTGCCTATGACGGTCGTTGTAGAGTCAACCCTTACCATTTCGGTCATCCGATTCTACAAGGTAGTGTGCCTTGAACGACCCAAACTTGCAAGCCGCGACCGCCCGTATCATCTCATGATTCTCGCCTTTGAGAGAGCGTTGCAATTGTTGAACTTGCGCGATGGGAGGCTGCCCACCCGCCTGTCTGTGAGTCTCCACCGATGCCGTCTCGTCGGGCTCTGTCCCCGTTCTGGTTGTGGTAGTTGCGTCGCTTTGACGGCGGTTGGCCCTGATCGTGCTGAAAAACGGCGAGAAACACGGCCTGCGGTGTGGATAGGTACGCCGCATGCTACTTACTGCCATGGAGAATATTATGAATCATGAATTGAGTCACTGGATAAGCAAATCATACCGAAAACAGTCGGGGCAGTCGTTGGTGGAATTCGCGCTGGTCTTGCCCATCCTGGCGCTGCTGCTATTTGGAATAATCCAGTACGGGTTTATTTTTTCAGCAATGCTCACGGTGCGTAACGCTTCGGCGGTCGGAGCCCGATACGCCGTTGTTGGATCCCCGTCGGGCAGTAACGTCCAGGCAGTTGCAACGGGTGCTGTGGCTCCCATGTTGAATGCGGGCAGTGCGACGGCGAGCGTCACTCCAACGAACCTGGCAGGGAACACCGCAACAAGCGTAACGGTCACTTACAACTTGCCCTTGATTATCCCGTTTGTTGTTCCCGGTAAAACTGCCGGAGGTTCGTTGACACTGAGCGCGACGACGGTCATGCGCTAGTCGATGGCGGGGACGGAGGAGCTTATGAGCAAACGAGTACGAAGAATCCCGCGTCAGGAGTCGCGAGGCAAAAACGGTTCGACCCTCGTGCTGGTCACGGTTTCCATGGTGGCCCTGTTTGGGTTCACGGCGCTTAGCATCGACGTGGCGCGCGCGTATAAGGAAAAGCGCCATGAGCAGTTCGGCACGGATGCGGGCGCTTTTGCAGCCGTCGTCATGCTCAATACGAATTTGGCGGCGAGTACCGCAGCGAACAATGCCAGCTTGGAAGCGGCCAATGTAGCAGGCGCCAACGGCGTCACCTCGTCTGAGATTACGAGCGGAGGGGGGATACAGGTCGGAAGATGGGCGAACGGTCAGTTTTTCCCGAATCAAACGACCAACGGCGTTTACACCGCGGTGCGCGTGCAGGCGAAGCGAAACGTTGGCATGCAGTTCGCAAAAGTCGTCGGCCTCAGTTCCATGAGTCCAACGGTTCACTCAACCGCTGATCTGGAGGGGGCCGGTCGGGTGGCGAATGCGGTTCCCTTCGGGGTGTCCGTGGATCAGGTGACCAATCACACCTATGGTGACACCATGCTTTTGAACGATATTACTATAGGAAGTGGCAAACAGGGTAAAGTCTACCTTGCTGCTTATCAGGACACGCCAGCTTGGTATGTCGCCATGACCGGTTCGTCTGGTTGCGGCTGCGAGACGTCAGTAGGAACGATTCCGACCAAATCAGGCAACGGACAAGTGGATCAGGCGTTTAATGCACTCGGTGCCGGGGCCATCTTGGTTATGCCGGTAGTTGACCAGTTCTCTTTCAGCGGAAACAGCGGGCAAGCCGACATACTAGGATTTGTGATCGTCAAACTGCTCAACTCTAGTGGGACCGGAAACAACTGGAGTGCGAACGTTCAATTCCTGGCTACAGTCATAGGAGACGGTGGCGGCGGTAATTGTCCCCCGCCCTGCGCCCAAACCAGGCTGATCGTTCAGTAGAAATCGGGCCGATATCCGCGGCCTGCCCGACAACCGGAAGAAGGATTCAGCCTACGTCTTCGCCATCTTCAGCGCGAGGCTCTTGCCGTGTTCCAGCAACCTTTTCATGCGCACGGCGGTCGACGCTTCGCTGTAAATGCGGATGATCGGCTCGGTGCCGGAAGTGCGAAACATCAGCCAGGAATCGTCCTGCGCGATGTACTTCACGCCATCGAAGTCCTTCATCTGGGCCAATGGCACTCCGAGCAACTCCTTCGGGGGCTGGCTCCGCAACGACTCGATGAACTTCTCGCGTTTCTCCAGCGGGAAGCGCATGTCAATGCGGTCATAGGAGCTGGCGCCAAATTCCTTTTGCAGTTCCCGCGCGATCCGCGTGAGGGGTTTGCCGGTCATCGTCAGCATCTCCAGCAACATCAGGTTGGCCAGCATGCCGTCGCGCTCGGGAATGTGGCCCTGGAATCCAATTCCGCCGCTTTCCTCGCCGCCAATCAGCACGTCTCTTTCGCGCATCTGCTGACAGATGTATTTGAAGCCCACCGGCACTTCCGCCAGTTTCAAACTGTGCGCGCGACAGATGCGATCAATGAGCACCGTACTATTGGCTGACTTCACCACCACACCGGTCTTCTGTCCGCGATTGCGAATCAGGTGCAGCAACAGCATGGCGAACACGAGCTGAATGGATTCGTACTGCCCCTTGTCGTTCACGATACCGAGACGGTCCGCATCGCCGTCGGTCGCCAACCCGATCTGGGCGCGCGTCTTTTTCACCGCGTCGCATAGCGCGCCGAGATTCTTGCCAATCGGCTCGGGGTTGATGCCGCCGAACAGCGGGTCGCGGTTCGCCCGGATTGTCTGCACGCGGCAGGCTGACTTCGCCAGGATCGTCTCCAACTCGGTGCCACCGCAGCCGTACATCGAGTCCACGGCAATCCGGAGTCGGGTACCACGGATCTTTTTTAGGTTGATGATTTTCTTTACCGCGGCCACGTGCGCCGCGCGAGGATCGTAGATTTCAATACTCCCGTTTTTGATGCCTTCGTCGAAGTTGAGCGCCCGGACGGGTGACTGGTCCACGCGTCCTTCCACTTGCGCGCAAGTCTCCGGATCGGCGGGCCCGGCGTAGTGGGCCTTGAGCTTGTAGCCATTGAATTGCGGCGGGTTGTGACTGGCTGTGATCATGACGGCCCCACAAAGCGTCCGGTCGCGCACGGCGAACGACACTGCCGGTGTCGGCACGGCCAACGGCGGATAGAGCGCCTTGATCCCGTTCGCCGCCAGAACCTCGCACACCAGTTTCGCGTAGGTCTCCGACAGGAACCGGTTGTCGTATCCGACAATCGCAGCCTTCTGCGTGCCCACGAGGGAATTCCAGTAGTCGGCGGTTGCCTGGGCCACGCGCCGCACGTTCTCAAACGTGAAATCCTCGGCAATCACTCCCCGCCAGCCGTCCGTTCCGAATTTAATCTTGGTCAAGTGCATGCGTTTTCAGCTCCGCGATGGCTTCAGCCAGGTTCAGTGTCTTGTGTCGAAATAACGAGTTTCCGGCCACCAGGATGTTCGCCCCGGCCTCGACACATTGGCGACTTGTTTCCGGATTGATCCCGCCGTCGACGATGATCGGTAAATTTGGCGCCGCCCCCCGCAACACGCGGATCTTCGGCAACATTTCAGGCAGGAACGCCTGACCGCCAAAGCCCGGATGCACCGTCATGACCAGCAGTTCGCCGATTTTATCGAGATATGGCAACGCTTTCTCTGCCGGCGTTTCGGGATTGATGGCCAATCCCGCAATCTTCTTAAGGCGCCAAATCCGAGCCAGCGTCTCCGCGACATCATGCCGCGCCTCCAAATGCACGATCAGGCTGTTGGCACCGGCGTCCGCGAAACGGTCGATATACTTGTCAGGTTGATCGATCATTAGGTGCACGTCCAGCGGCAGCTTCGTGGCTTTGCGGAACGCGGCGATCGTGTCCGGGCCAAACGTGATGTTTGGCACAAAGTGACCGTCCATCACGTCGCAGTGCAGCCAATCTCCCCCACCCTGCTCCACGCGCTGTGCGTCCCGCGCGAAATTGCCAAAATCACCGGCGAGAATCGAGGGTGCGACGATGATCTTTCGCGGTGCCGTCACTTGGTGGCCCGTTGGATAAGCTCAATTTCGTAACCTTCCGGCGCGTCAACGAAAGCGAACACCGTATCCGGCGGTGATCCCACCGGCCCATCGGACAACTTTACGCCTTTCGCCTCGAGCTGCTTCGCAAAGGCTGTCAGGTCATCGACTTCAAACGCGAGGTGCGTGAGATCCGTGGGCACATGGACCGGTCCGCTCGCCGGGTAGCAACACAGCTCGATTTCCTCTTCACTCCCGGGCGCCTTCATGAAAACCAATTCCGAGCCGCGCGGTGACTTGTGTCGGCCGGTCTCTTGAAGACCGAGCACGTCCCGATAGAACGCGACCGTTTTCTCCAGATCGTTCACGCGATAACGGGTGTGCAGCAGTTTGCTGATCTTCGCCATATTCTCCTCAGTGGCCATGCTGGTTCCGGAACGGCCCTTCCGAGCCGTATTTCTGATCATACCAGTAAGCGGCCCCAACCAACAACAGGATGGCGGCAAAAAACAGCGCAAATGGAAGCAGCACTTTCCTCATGGCGTTTGAATGTAGTGAAAACCTGCCCGGAGGGCAAGCCACGAGCAGGATCATCCTTTGGCGTGCGTCCCCCGGTGTCGCCACTTAGACTCTTGCACTGGCGGACAAAAACATTAGACTTCACTCCTGTGCTCATCGATTACCACATGCACACGGAATTGACCGATGGGACGGGACGACCCGCCGACTATGCCCGTGTCGCCGTCGAGCGCGGCCTCGACGAAATCGGCTGCTCAGATCACGCGCCGCTGGCCGACCGCGAGACGGATTGGACCATGAAGAAGTCGGACCTGGAAATCTACGTGAAGTGGGTGCGCGAGGCCCAGGCGAAATTCCCGCAGTTACCCATCAAGCTTGGGCTCGAGGTGGACTTCTTACCGGGTTGTGAGGACTGGGTGCGGGAGTTGGCGGCGATGTACCCGTGGGATTTCTTCCTCGGGAGTGTCCATTACCTCGGTGAGTTTCCCGTCGACCGTAGCGCCAAGGACTGGGAAACAGAAGACGTGGAAGCGCGCTGGCGGGAGTATTTCGAACTCTGGAAAAAGGCGGCGCGAAGCCGGTTGTTCGATTCTCTCTCCCACCCCGATCTACCGAAGAAGTTCAACTTCCGCCCCAAGAGCGACTTCACGGCAGTCTATGAGGAAGCGTTGCGCGCCGCCGCGGAATCGGATATGGCGATTGAAGTCAGCACCGCCGGCCTGCGCAAACCGTGCCGGGAAATTTATCCAAGCGAACCGTTCCTGAGAATCGCCCGCCGTCTGAACGTCCCGATCACAATGGGTAGCGACGCGCACATCCCGCAAGACGTGGGTGCGGATTACGGCAAGGCCATTGGCCTGGCACGTTCGTGCGGTTACGACAGGATTTGCCGATTCACCTTGCGAAAGCGCGAACTGGTCAAACTGTAATCGCGTCCCTACTCTGCCAAACGCGCGTATCTATTTCGTCGCCGCGAGCACGGCGTCAAACGCCTTGGGATCGTTTGTCGCGAGCTCGGCCAGGATCTTGCGGTCGAGCGCAATGTTGGCCTTCTTGAGCGCGGCGATGAACCGGCTATAGTTGATGCCCTGTGCGCGACAGGCGGCGTTGATGCGCACGGTCCAGACCGAGCGGTAATCCGCTTTCTTGTCCTTGCGGTGGGCGAAACTATAAGTCAGGCCGTGCCAGACGGCGTTCTTCGCATAACGGAACTTCTTGCTGCGCCAGCCGCGATAACCGGCGGCGGCCTTGATCATCCGCTTGCGGCGGCGCTGGCTGGCTGGGGCATTAGTGGCTCTTGGCATGGTGAACTCCTGGGATTTTCAAATTATCGATTTCAGGACGGTATCATTAACCGCGATGGCTGAACGGCATCACATCGGTGATATGGTGCTTGTGGGTTTCGCTAACCGCTTTGGTCTGGCCAAGGCGGCGCTTGTGCTTTGAAGACTTGTGCGCGTTCAAATGCCTCTTGCCTGCACCGTAGCGCATCACTTTGCCGGTCGCCGTGATCTTGAATCGCTTGGCGGCGGCTTTCTTTGTCTTGGCTGATTTCCAACGTGGCATATGCCGTTTCCTTCCAAAATTTCTACGCTTCGTCCTCTTCTTTGGGCTTTGGCCCATCCGTCTTTTTCACGCCGCGAACTGGCGAGACCATCATCGTGATACTGCGCCCCATCAGCTTTGGCATCACTTCGGGACGACTGCAGTTTTGCAGGTCTTCGATAATTTTCTGCATCAATTTATTGCCATATTCGGGATGGGCGTTTTCGCGACCCCGCAACATCATCGTCACTTTCACCTTCATCCCGTCACCGAGAAAATCCCGCATGTGATTGAGCTTCGTCTCGTAATCGTGCGGATCGATGTTCAACCGAATCTTGATTTCCTTCAGCTTGGTCGCGTGATGGTGTTTGCGCGCTTCGCGATCCCGCTTCTCCTGCTCGTACTTATACTTACCGAAATCGACGATGCGACAGACTGGCGGCGTCGCGTTCGGCGCGACCTCCACCAAATCATATCCCCGCTGCATGGCTGCCGCCAGCGCCTGGCTGGTGGGCAGAACCCCGAGTTGCTTTCCGTCTGAGTCGATTACCCGCACTTCTCGCGCGCGAATCTTCTGATTAACACGAACAAATTGTTGAATTGCTCCGACCTCCTGTTGGCCCTCAGCGGGTTAGCTTGGTTGAATGACTTGGCTCACAATTGTTTATACAAACGCCCCTACGCTATCGTCGGCTTTGGCCCGAACCGTACACGCGGCGCGAATGGCCCATTCTTCTAAGGCTTTTCTCCCATCAATGCAACTGTCTTTTTCAAGCACGTGATTGAGGCCCTTACCCCTTCGCTTTGGACTCGTTTTCAAAGCGATAGCCGATTTCGCGGATGGTGTGGATGAACGTCGGAAGGCGCGAGTCGGGTTCGATCTTGGCCCGCAGCGTGGTGACGCAACGATCCACGCTGCGCGAGGTAACCATGACGGTATTACCCCAGACCGCGTTCATGATGCTGTCCCGGGTGAACGCGCGCCCGGGGTGCTGGAGGAAGTGTTCGAGGAGGCAATACTCCTTGTTGGTCAGAGGTACTTCAACCCCGTCTTTGAGCAATCGGTGGGAGGAGGTGTCGAGATGGCACCGACCGAACTTGTAGCTGACCGTCGCGCCTGCCTGCTGCCGCCGAAGAAATGCCTGTGCGCGTGCCACCAGTTCACGGATGCTGAACGGCTTGGTAATGTAATCGTCCGCTCCGAGATCCAGGCCGCGCACAATGTCCTCTTCCTGCCCCTTGGCCGTCAGCATGAGGATCGGCATATCGAGTTTCTCGGCGCGAACAGCCCGGCAGATTTCAAACCCATTGATCTTCGGTAGCATGATGTCAAGGACGATCAAATCGGTCCGGCCATTCAACGCGGCGTCCAGTCCTTCTTCGCCGTTGCGCGCAATCCGCACGTCATAACCTCGTGTGATAAAGTTGTCCTTTACCACCCGCAGGATCGTTGGGTCATCTTCGATGATCAGGATCTTCGCCGGAATCATGACGCCCCGTCCGCTATGGCGGGGATTTCGATGGTGAACGTGCTCCCGCGCCCGGGTTCGCTTTCGACGCGCACGGAGCCGTGGTGTGCCTCAACGATCGATTGGACGATGCTAAGGCCGAGCCCGCAGCCACCGACAGATCGCGAAAGTCCCTGGTCCGTTTGATAAAAGCGGTGAAACACCCGCTTGCTTTCGCGCGGCGTCAAACCGATGCCATTGTCCTCGACGGCGAAGCAGACGCTGCCATTGCGCGCCTCGGTTCGCAGGACGATGTGTTTTTCGTCGCCGGAATACTTCCAGGCATTGTCCAGTAAGTTAAGCAACGCCGTTACCAGCGCATCAACATCTCCGCGAATCGAGGGCAGATCCACGGCGGTATGTGATTCCAACATGCAGCCTGGCGCCTGGGCCCGTTCTCCCAGAGCAGTCACTGCGCCTTCCACGATCTGCTGCGGACGGACGCGGGTGAACTCAAAGGTGAATTTGTTCCGCTCCAGGCGCGAGAAAGTTAGAAAGTTGTCGATCAAACGGCTGAGTCGCGCGTTCTCCGTAGCGAGCAACTTCAGGTATTCTCGTGTCATCTTTTCATCGAAGCGCTGGGCGTCGAGCAAGGTGTCCACAAGGGCGCGCATCGCGGTGAGCGGAGTTTTAAGTTCGTGGGAAACCGTGGCAACCAGATCGTTCTTCAACCGGGCCAACTGCACCTGTCGTCCGAAGCCCCGCGCCATGAAAATTGCCAGCACGAGCATCGCGGCAATCACGCAACTGCCGATGACGAGATAGCGCGCAACGCGGCGCTCCGCCTCGGTGTCGAACAGCGCGTCATTATCAAGCGATAGCGTGAGCCGCCAGCCGGGCAGACCCTGGCCAATTGGCATGGTTGCGATCGTTGAGTCGCTCATCGTATCTTCCCCAGGAGCGCTGACCACGATACGCACGCCCCTCGGTAACGAAGAGCTTGAATCGCGTACGGTGCCGCCCAACCGCCGGCGCAGACCTCCCGTCGTAAACAATGCCAGCACCCGCGGCTCCAGCCGCGAGGAGACCGACCAAACGCCAGGTAGCTTGGTTGCACGCAATACTGGTTCGCCAGTGCTATCCGCCAGTCCCGCATCCAGATAGCGTGCGGCCAGTTCCTCAGCAGCCAGGGTCGGAAATTCCCAATTCGGATCGAGCCTTTGCAGTTCGTGCATGATGAACCGACGTTGCGCCGACGGCATCCCGTCTCCCGAATAGTTGCTCACCCGGGCGCGTAGTCCCCCCATGAGTTGGATGTATGGCGGGGACATATGAGGAGTCGGTGATTCGAGCTTGAGCAGTTCCGCGTTCGCCTCCACATTCCGCAGCGCCTCATCGTCCGCCGATGTCAGCCGCGGATAGGCTGGGCGCCCCCGTTCATCGAGGCAAATCACGCTGTCTGCCAGATCACTGCGCACGCAACGGTCAAACTGGTTTGGCGCAGGCCGGCCGTAGCCCAGCTGCCCCAGCCGTTCGTTCCAGCGCGCCTCGGTCTGTGCCTGCACGAGCGTCAATTGGCTCCGATACGCTTCGACCAGTTTCTCGCGCACGGCCATCCGCTCGTTCCGCATTGCCTCGCGCATAAACCACAATACGCATCCAACGGCGACGACCATAACGAGCGCCAACGATGCCAGCATGGGCCAGGCACGAACGTCCCGGCCCATGCGGCGGTGGAACAGATGGAATCGTTGTCTATTCACTTCGTTCGGTAGCTGGCGACGATCGTGTCAAACTGTGATTTGAGCGCATCAAACTTGTCTGGAGCGCTCGCAATCACAAACCATTCGGAATTCTTCGAGCCTAAAACACACACCATGTAGTACACATGCGATTTGCCGCCCTCAGTGTAATCCGCCACGCTACTCACGGCAGGCCGCCCATCGATCGTCAAGTCCTTCCAACTATCGGGACGAACCCGGACGTTTTTGAGAGTTTGCAAATACTCCTCCATCCAAGTCCGCGCCGACTGCCTCGCTTTATTCGACAACGTGTCGGTCGCAAACAAACGAATCCCGCCATCGGTCGTGTCCGCATTCGGGTCTAGCGCGCGAATCAGCACTTGTCCTTCTGGCTGGCCGTGCTGGGCGCGCCATACAACCCAGTCCGCTGGAGCCGTGAACGACACTCCGGTTTCATTGTCATGAAACTTCACCGGCTCGCCGGCTTTGCGCTGAGTGATTGAGGTAAGCTGCGCCGTAACGGGGCCCGCCTCGAATTTCACCAGATAGCGATGCGCGTCAGCCGAAAACCAGAAGGTTTGGTTCACCAAGCTGAGGTGCACGATGAAACAATCGAATTTCCCCGCTGGTACTTCGACGGTCTCCTTTCCCTGCACTTCGAGGCCAATGGAAAGTGTAGTTGCGGCTCCCAGAGTCGGGAGCACCGGGAGTGTTGTCTTATAACCAACTTGCAACGGAAGCCGACGCATCATGTGTACAGCTTCTTCGTTGTCATAAACAGAACTGTCAACGGCAACCACATCAGCTCGGGACTTGCCGACACGTTGAATATCAACCTCGCCGGGTTTGTAGGTCGCGGTCACCTCGCCCAAGAGCGAATGCTTCCAATGGCTGGTGAGGGGGCGAAAGGTCTCGGCATCCACATCGACACTGCTGACGGATTGCGGCCCGGCCATCATGCGACAACCAACTCGCCAAATCTTGCCTCCATTGGCCGGTTGGACAAGATCAGCGCGATACTCGCCCGTTCCAATATCAGCGCCAGACGCCAGCGAGATATTCAGCTGCATCCGCTCACCATCGACCCAGGGAATTGGCCCGAGGGTGAGGTTGCCAGGGAGATACTCACGGGCCTGGGCGATGAGTGTCTTCTCGTTCGGAAAATCGTGAATCAATTTCTCAAACGCCGCCGTCGCCTCCGCGGGTTGATTTTTCTTCAGATAGCATTGGCCAAGGCGGAACTGCGCGTGTGCCGCGATTTGATGGTTGTTGTTGGATTCCGCGATCAGTTGTTGATAGATCGCAATCGCTGAATCAAGGTCACCCTTGGTGTCCTGGTTATAGATCCCCTTCTCAAGCAACTCGGAAGGAGACTCCGGTGCGGCCGGCGACGACTGTGCGTAGATCGCGGCGGAGACGTTCAAAACGGAGATCGCGAACAAGGTACATAAAACAGTTATAGTTTTCATGCCTCCCAGCTTGCCGAAGCCATGTTACCACTTTGTTACCTGCATGTCCTTTGTTTGTCCGGCACCCACAGGCAACAAGCGACGTCAAGCTCGGTCACTTCTTCGGTGTCAACGGCGTGTAGTAATAGATGACCGTGTAGGTGGCCGGGAGGTTGCCGCGGTTGCGTAGGCGCGTGGTGGCGTGCGAGGCGAAAAAGATGACCGAACCCGGCCCGATGGTTTCGGAGTAGCCGTCATACGTCGCTTCGATTGTGCCTTCCTTGACGATGATGACCTCTTCCTGCACGTGCAGACGAGGTTCGCCGCTCTGTTCGCCGGGATTCAGCGTGGTGATGTGGCAATTGATCTTATCGAGGGTCGCGGTCGGCCCGTCGAACACCACGCGCCGCACGCCGTTCGATACCGGCGTGGGCTGCATCTTCTCCCAATCATAAATGGCGGACTTCAGCTTTGGCTGATCAGCGAGTGTAGCTGCCGCGTTCGTCGGCGTCTGGGCCGAAAGCCCCGTACTGAGGGCGACCAATGCCATCGAACAGAAAATCGTCTTCGCATTCATAATGTCCTTGGAATTGTGGGGGGTTTCGCGATCCGAGCAGCGACTACCGACCTGCACACCTCATGGGAGAATGCTGTGGGATGAGCCAGACCGGCTCAATCCGCCCCGGGCAGTTCGCCTTGCTTGTAGCTCTCGAGCTGCTCCTGCAGATAGGCCTTCTCGGGACCATCCGCGAGGTCCACGGCTTTTTGTTGGAATTCGATGGCCTTCTCTTTCTTGCCTTCCATGAACAATACCCGGCCCAGCGTGTTGAGGACGGGGACGCTCTCGCCCTTGGACGCTTCGTTGGCGCGCGTAGCGATGATCTCCGCCAGGGCCAGGTCGCGTTGCTCAATGCCCTTATCGGTTGCGAGGCGCCAGGCCAGATTATTTTGCAGGTCGGCATCGTCCTGGTGCGTCTCGCTCATTTGCGCGGCCAGTGTGTACGCCCCGGGGTAGTCCTTAATGAGAAACAGGATGTTGAGCCGCGTCATATCCAATTCGTCCTGCAATTTCGGGTCATCCTTGTGGGTCGTTTTCATGGTGGCAGCCAGCTTGGCCGCGCCAGCATGGTCTTTCTTGCCGACCAGGATGCTGTATTGCGTGAAGTCCTCTTTGGCTCGCTGGTCTTCAGACAATAACTTCTTCTCTTCGTCCAGCTTGGCCTGCGCCGTGTCCCAGTCCTTTGTGTATATCGCCTGGCTGATTGCCATCCGTAAGGGGCGCAACTGCGACTCGGTTCTCTTCGTCTCCGCGTATTCCTTCGCGGCCTTCGATATATCGAATTTGCCCGCGAGGACGTCTTCGATTGTTTTCTCCGGCAGCGTCATGGGATGTCCGATCCAGGCAATGAGGCCGTTTGGATTGACCAGGAATGCCGCCGGGATGCCGCTTTGCCCGGCAGCGTCCATCCATGTCTCGGCCATCTTGCCCTTGTCGCTCCCCGTCTTGTCGTCGAGGGCAATGCGGTAGGTCATTTTATTGCCCATACTCTTGATAAACGGCGCCACGAGGCTCTCGTCGCGTTCCCAGCTATCTTGGCCGATGACAACCAGGCCCTTGTCCTTGTACTTGTTGTAAATCTCGTTCAGGTGCGGGATCGAGGAACGGCACGGGCCGCACCAGGTGGCCCAGAATTCGACAATATAGGTCGTCCCTGTCGCGAGCTGCTTCACGGGATCGCCCTGCACCCATTTGCCGGTTTGGAGTTTCGGCGCCGGATCGCCAACCTTGAGGATCGAGTCGGCCGCTTGCGCGGGTGCGGCGATTACGGCCAGAAACAGCAGCGACGCGAACCACATCATTGTCCTTCGATTCATGTTGCCGTACCTCCGTTTGTCAGGAACCAGCTACCCGCGTCGCTCTTTGATTGATTGCAAAATATCCGCGATAACTTCCGCCTTGGGCTTGGCGCCAAGGTTGCCTTTGCCGTGGAGGCGCACGCTGACGGCACCGGCTTCCATGTCGCGACCGCCAATAACGAGCATGGTGTGAACCTTCGCCTCTTCCGCATCGGCAATCTTGCCTTTGATATTGTCGTTGCTGTAATCGCCCTCGACACGAACCATGTTAACGCGGAGTTCGTTGACGATGCCCTTGGCGTATTCCACCAATGGGGCGTCTTCGCCGATGGTGAGGACGCGAACCTGTTCGGGCGCGAGCCAGAGCGGGAAGTTGCCGGCGTAATGTTCGATGAGGAAGCCGATGAAGCGCTCGTGCGTGCCGAGCGGCGCGCGATGAATGCAGAGCGGGGTCTTTTCAGTGTTGTCGCGGTCCTTGTACACGAGGCCGAAGCGTTTCGGTACGGCGAAGTCCACCTGATTGGTCGCAATGGTGAATTCGCGGCCGATGGCGCTCCAGACCTGCACGTCGATCTTCGGGCCGTAGAACGCAGCTTCGTTCGCGACCTCGACGAAATTGATGCCACTGGTCTTAAGGACTTCGCGCACCATGTCCTCAGTCTTAATCCACAACTCTGGCTCGTCGACGTACTTCTTGCCAAGGCCTTCCTTGCTGTGGGTGCTGAAACGCATCTCGTACTTGTCGAAACCGAAAATCTTGAAATACTTCAGGTACATCTCGTTGACCGCATTGAACTCCGCGGCGAACTGCTCCGGGGTGCAATAGATGTGCGCGTCATTCATGTTGAGCGAGCGTACGCGCATGAGGCCGAAGAGTTCGCCGGACTGCTCGTAGCGATAACAAGTCCCGTACTCCGCCAGCCGCAACGGCAAATCCCGATAGCTATGCCGCTCCGCCGCAAAAATGCGATGATGATGCGGGCAGTTCATGGCTTTGAGGAAATAATTTTCTATCTTCGGTAGTCGCTCAAATTCTGAATGCACTCTTTGACATTCATCAAATGCTTGCGCGATATTCGGCGGCAACGTTCCGTCCGCCCTAGCCAAGTTCACCATTTCTTCTCTGAGTCCCGGGCCGCCCTTTTCAATCTGTGCTCCTATTGCAGAATAATCGACACCCCGCCGGGCAGCTTCAATCTTAGTCCATTCGATCAATTCCTTCTGAAATGGTCGCTTTCGATTATTAAGTTCAATGCGTTTCTCTTGAAACTCATCAAGCACCATTGGAGGAAACATTGATTCTTGGTAGTACGGCAGATGACCCGATGTGACATACATCTTCTCTTTGGCGATATGCGGGGTCTTGACGCGGACGTAGCCGGCGGCGAACTCGGTTTCTTTCGCGAGTTTTTCCAGCTCCTCGACGATGACGGTGCCTTTGGGGAGCCAGAGCGGGAGGCCGGGGCCGACGAATTCGGTGTCGATGGCAAAGAGACCCATTTCCTGGCCGATCTTGCGATGGTCACGCTTCTTGGCCTCCTCCACCATGGTGAAGTAGGCTTCCATCTCGGTCTTGTTCTTGAACGCGGTGCCGTAGATGCGCTGCAACTGCGGGTTCTTTTCGTCGCCTTTGTAGTAGGCGCTGGCGACGTGGGTAAGCTTGAACGCGCTGACGTTGCCGGTGCGCATCACGTGCGGCCCGGCGCAGAGGTCGATGAAATCGCCGTTCTTGAAATAGGAAATCGGTTCGTTCTCGGGAATGTTCTGGACGATGTCCAACTTGAACTTGCTGGGAGTCCCGCGCGGGGCGAGGGCGGCGAGGCGTCCACTTTGCGCGTCGCCCAGGGCTTGTTCGCGAGTGACGATGACTTTCTCGAAGACCTGGTTTTCCTTCGAGATCTTCTTCATCTCGGCTTCGATGGCCGGGAAATCCTCAGGCGAGATGCGGTGCTGCAACTCGACATCGTAGTAGAACCCGTCGTCAACCGGCGGACCGGCAGCGAACTGCGCATCCGGCCACAGTTTAGCAATGGCAGTCGCCATCACGTGGGCAGCGGAGTGCCGCAACCGCTCGAGGTCGGTCATCTGCGCGCGTTGATCGAGTGTTTTCCGTTCCATAAGAAGCGGAAGTTTAATACGGCGCAAAGGCAACAAAGTCAATGCCGGTGCATGACGCTACGGTACGAGGCGGACGCGGTAATACAATGCCGGCCCGTTCGTCGCGGCGCCGGCGTCGAGATAGTTGGTGGCGGCGCCAGTGGTGATGATGTTGGTGATGGCGGCGAAGCTGTTCGTCGCGAAATTGCCGGCGTTACCGGCAGTGCGTTCGAGCGCGTTGGTTTTGCCGGGGCCAGTGGTCCACGTGACGCGGATATTGTTGCCGGTGGTCACAATGGAAGTGATGAGCAAAGCTGACGCGCTGTTGGTCGGGTCGGTGCCGGCCAGGTACTCTTGAAGGTTGTTCATGCCGTCGCCGTCCGGGTCCTTGTTGGCCACATCGGGATCGAAGGGATCAAGTCCATATTGCTGTTTCCAGCCGTTCGGAATTCCGTCGCCGACGGCGCTCAGGTTCGGGTCGAGGTTGGTTGTGGTCGCCGACAGCGTGCCGCCGGTCTTGACCAAGCGGCCGCAGACGTTGGTGATGACCAGATTGTCGACCGTTAGCGTGCCGGATTCCAACTGGAGGATGCCGCTGCGCACATCGAGCACGGCGGTGTGGGTGGCGTTGGTCACGAATAATGCGCCGCCGGCCACGGTGACGACGCCGGTCGCCGTACAAGCGGATTTGCCGAGAATCATGCTGTTGTAAACCGAGTTGCTCCCACCGGCCATCGTCAGCGTGCCGAGGCCCACCGCGCTCAGGGCGCTTGAGCCGATAAAAAGGTTGCGCGCAAAAATCGATCCGTTGGAAACCGTCATCGCGCCGATGCCGCCTTCGCTGATCTCGTTATCGATGATGTTGTTGGTCAGCACAAGCGTGCCGCCGGTGACCCACACGGTGCCGGTCGCAAACGAATTATTGGCCACCGACAGTGCGGCAGGGCCGTCCAGCGTTCCGCCGGTCATCGTGAATGTGCCGTTACCGCCCACATTGACGCCGACAGCGATTTGACCACCGCGCATCGTTCCGTTGCTGAGGATCAATTGGCCTGAGCCGCTCACACCGACCTCGACAGCGAAATTGGTGGTAGCATTCAAAAGTCCGCCCGTCACCCAGACGGTGCCTTGCCCACCGTTGAAACCGATGAAGGTGGTTCCCAAGGTGCGGTTGGTGCCGCCGGCAAACGTGATCGTGCCGAACGAATTGTTCAGATGCCCCACAAACAAACTATTGAAAAGCGTCGAGCCGCCGAAAACCGTCAGGCTGCCGCTGCCGGCATTGCCGATCACCGTTTGCACGTTGCTGACGACGAGGGAACTGCCGTTGGTGAGCGTAACGCGGCCGTCCACGATCAAACCGCTGCCGATGCCGACCGTGGCCGGCGAATTGGTGATGACGAGTTGACCGCCGGTGACCCAAACCACGCCGACCCCCGGTCCCCCGACGTTCAACGGTCCGATCAAGGCATTGGTGCCGCCCGCAACGGTCAGCGTGCCGGTCGCCGTAACGTTTGTGGCGAGGTTGAGCGCGTTGCCTAGAAAAGTTCCATTGGAGATCGTCATCTGGCCTGTACCGCGCGCGGCGATAATCGTCACGGCATTCGTGATCACCAGGCGCCCGGGTTCCGTCAGCCACACGGCTCCCGTTGAGTTTGTTTCATCACCAATGGTTAGTGTGGAGAAGAAGGTATTCGTGCCACCGTTGACCGTCAGTGTCCCCCGACAAGCTGCATTGCGTCCCATATTCACGGTGCCGGCCAACCAGGTTCCGTTGGAGAGAACGAGGCGACCGTTACCGCCCGCAGTGCCCGCGCCAAGTGTGGTTGGAGCGTTACTCGTGATCAACGTCCCGCCCGTGATCCAGACGGTGCCGGTCTTCGGAATCGCAGCCGAGAAACCGACATCGAACCGCGTCGAAGATGTCATCGTCCCACCGGCCAATGTCAATGTGCCTGCAGCCTCTTGAGTCACCTCAAAATACGGAATATTCACCGTGCCGTTGGAAACCGTCATCCGGCCATCGCCGAAATAACCGAGGACCGAGGTTGTTGCCGTACCTGGCACGTCCAATCGTCCACCCGTCACCCACACCGTACCGGATGCGCCGCTATTACCAACGTGCAGGACCGAAGCAAACGAAACAAGGTTTGTTCCGCTGACAATAGTTAACGTCCCGGCGGAGCCGACGTTCAGACCGATCCCAGTGCCTGAAGTCGTCACAAGACCATTGGAGATCGTCAAAATACCCTGGCCCGAACTGCCAATGAACATCCCGGTGGAGTTGGTGACGAACAGGCGTGCGCTGGGAGAAATCAGCACGACTTCGCCATCATCCTTCAGCGGTCCAGCGACGTTCACGGACTGCACGCGCATTTCGGCGTTGGAAACCACGAGCAATCCGCCCGAGCTAATCGTGCACGCCTGGAGGGCGATGAATGGATTGTTCGTGCCGGGATCGCTCAGTAAAAGCTTGTTCACTGAACCTGACGGTGCGGACAGCGTCAGATTGCTGACCGTCATCGTGCTGTTGGAAAGGGCGGTAGTGGCATCGATGGTGACAGTCTTTGTGGTCGCGCTGGTGATAAACACGAGCGAGTTCATGTTGGGCGCGACGTTGACAGTCCAATTCGTCGCCAACTCCCATTTGCCCGATACACCCGACGCCCAGTTATTGGTGGTCTGCGCGGAAGCGCCAGTGGCCGCCCACATCGCGGAAAGAAGAATGACCACCCCATACCGCCCACGACTCATGCTCATATCCAGACCCTCTGGTTGCCCGAGTTACGCTGCGCTTCTTCCCTCACATCCTAACGAAACTGGGCTTGTCAAGGCAAGGCAATTCCAGCAAGCCGCAGAGTGCCGCAACCGTCCGAGGTCGGTCATCTGCGCGCGTTGATCGAGTATTTCCGTTCCATAGGGGGTTGCCTGTTGACAATCCTGCGATCGCAGGTAGATGGCCTGCGTCGCTTAGAGCGTGCGCGTGTTCGTCGTCAGCACGGGGAATGATTAGACGATTAATGAGCGAAAGTCAGTGCTGCGTTGGGTCGTGTCCCTGCTTTTGCAGGTCATGGAGGGCACGGGATTCATTTTTTGTATCGCGTCAGTCAATACCGACGGATAGTATCCCCAGCATGAAACGAACGCTCATTTTAGGAGCGCTTAGTTCGTGCCTCGTATGGAGTGCCCACGCTGAATCTCCCAAAACGGCTGAAGACATCATCGCATTTTCCCGTAATAAGACACGCGAGTACAAGACTTGGTCGGCTGACATTCATTACCTTGCGAATGAATTTGGAATGACCGTACCGTCTGATGGCACCGTTCTGTGTAAATCACCGGACTTGGTGCGCATCCAGGCGAAGACGGAAGCGTTTGGAGAATCGACCGGCGTATTGATCGTGGTCGGAAAGGACCGCGTGCTTTGGCAGGAGAACACGGCGCGGGGAACCTCGGCTGTTCTTAAGGCCGATCTGAGCAAAGTTTCTCGTGAAGAACGTGCGGAAGGAGGTGTGGCTGTTAATCTCCTTCAGGCGGTCAATTCTGCCGACGCTTTAAATGAACTTCGTGAATCATTTGATTTCTCGGTCGGTCCCCCGGAGGAAATCCTGGGGCAACCCATGTATACCTTGAAGGGCACGTTAAAGAAATCGGCTCTGAAGAAAGACCTGTTGGAGAAGTTTCAATTTGTTAATGGCGAAGCGCGTGCGGTTATCGGTGAGAGAGACGGATTCGTGTACGAGATCGAACAAAGGATGGGATTTGTCGAAAAGAACAGCTCAGGAGAACCGTTGGTAAGAGCAGGAGGATTTGAGTTTCAGAACGTGAAGTTCAATGCGGATATCACGGATCAACAGTTCGTATTTCAGCCGAAAGCGGGCGTACAGGTCGTCGAGTTACAATCGAAGTCGGGCAATTGGAAAGCAAAGGATACAACGGAATTAACCCCGCCACAAAGCACTGCACCTCGCAATGAACAGTCAGCCAGACCTAAAAATTCACCCTCCTTAGCGAAGGCAAAACCCAGAAAACGTATACCATTGACTGATAAGGATAAGGGATTATTGAATGAAGTGGGGTCACCGAGCGGGCAAGCCGCCAAAGTGGAGCAACTTCTCAAAGATGGCGCCGATGTGAACGCCTCGGACGAATATGGTCGAACCCCGCTGCATTATGCCGTCCTCAATCAGCTTCGCGGTGCAGAATTCGTCGAGCTTTTGATGGCCAAAGGTGCAGATCCAAACGCTCAAGATACAGATGGAAGTACTCCGCTGCATTTTGCAGGTGAAAACGGCTGGCATAATGTGGCTGCTGTAAGAGCTTTAATAACGCACGGCGCTGATCTAAACGTGAAGGACAAGCAAAGACGGACGCCCATACAAACTGCCAACGCTTGGATCGCGTGGGATGTCGTAGATGTTCTCGCTGCAGCGGGTGCAGATCTGGACATCTATACAGCGGCTCGAATAGGGAAAGCAGAGCGTGTGACTGAATTGCTCAATGCGAATCCCAAACTTGTGAACAAACTCGAACCGCCAAAGCTACCGGGCTGGGACCCTAACGGCACTCCTCTGGATGAGGCAGCCATGGGAGGAAACGCAGAGGTTGTAAGACTTCTTCTTGATCGAGGCGCTCATCTTTCAGGCGACAGTACTGTATTTGATGTTGCACAGAACTGGAATCGCCGAGACGCCTTGGCTGTCCTTATCGAGAAGCGCCACCCCAGCAAAGAAGTCTTTGACCGCTTGATCTGTTCCGCGGCTAATGACGGCCATCCAGAGATAGTCACACTCCTTCTCTCAAAAGGAGCAAATATCAACGCCAGGGACGGAGACGGTAACACGCCGCTGCACCTTTCCGCCGTCCACGGTCGCAAGGAAGTAATTAACGTCTTGCTCGCCAAGGGGGCGGATACTCACCTGAAGAACAACGCTGGACAAACACCCGACCAAGCCACCTTGCACAAGGACATCGCCGAGGAAATTCGCCAGCACTAGTACGTCAGCGTTGCCGGTTCGACGGTGCTGTGGTGGTGCTAACCATCAATTGTCGGCTTTGCGCTCAGTGATTCTCTTCGCGTAATCGAGAAGCAGTTTCTTCAGTTCACCTATGCGCTTCGAGCTTCCGGCGCTCTTCGGGATCCTCGTCCATTTCCATTGGTGGGAACACCCTACCTCGCCAGCACGGTCAATGCTGCGTCGATTCTTCGGTGAGCGCCTTGAGGAAAGCAACCAGGGCTTTTTTGTCGTCAGCGCCGAGCGGCACGCCGCCGTCGGGATGTTTGGCGAGATTGGGGTCGAGCGTGGCACTGCGTTTCGTGCCCGTGCAGTAGTGCTCAACCACTTCTTCCAGCGTCTGGAAACGTCCGTCGTGCATGTAGGGACCGGTCAGCGCGACATTGCGGAGGGACGGGATGGCGAACTTTCCCTTGTCCAGTCGATTTCCGGTGACGCGTTCGCGACCGGTATCGGCGGAATCAGCATCAAGGCCGTTGTTGGTGAAACGGAAATCGGAGAACAACGGTCCGCCGTGACAGTGAAAGCAATCGGCTCCCGTCAGGCCGCGACGCGGGTCGTACTCCGTCATGAACAGTTCAAAGCCGCGCTTCTCTTTTTCGCTGAGTTCCACCCTTCCCTTCAGCGCGCGGTCGAATTTGGAGTCGGAGGACTCCAAAGTGAGGACGAATTGTTCGAGGGCGCGCGCTACGCGATCCGCGCTGACCTCACGAGAACCGAAGGCTTTCTCGAACTGGTCCGTGTAGCCGGGAGCGGCAGCGAGTTTTTCCACCATCTTTTCCAGCGGTTGATGCATCTCTTTGGCATCTTGAATTGGCATGAGCACCTGTTGACGAAGCGACGATGCGCGACCGTCCCAGAAGAACTCGCGTTTCCATGCAAGGTTGAAGAGCGGCATCGCGTTGCGCACGCCTTCCTGCTCGTCTACGCCCTTACTGAAACGACGCGGGCTGTCGCTGAATGCCTGCGTCTCCTTGTGGCACGAGGCGCACGAGAGCGTGTTGTCGCGCGCGAGCAGTTTCTCGTGAAAGAGCCGTGCACCGAGAGTGACGCCTTCCACGGTCAACGGATTGTCACGGGGCAACGATGGGATCGGAAATCCGGCGGGTACGCGGAAGTGATAAGGAGTGGTGTTTGTGGCCATGAGTGCCCTGACGGTGACGGAAATCGGCATCGCCTCCGGTGCGGAAACGGCACGAACGAAGAAGGAGCGTGCAATATTGGTCTGGAACATCGCCGCGAGCGGATCACCTTCCCGCGAGTGGGTGGCGGACTCGTCCGCCGCGAAATGAATTGATCTCAACAACCCATGCACATCCAGCGCGATATCGATTTGACCGTCTTGTTGCAGGTCAAGAGACGCAGCCAGATTGATCGACGTTTGATTCGGCGATTTTGCCAGGTGAAGGGAGAAGCCGGCGTCCTTGTCGTAGTGACCTTCCAGCGCAAAGAAGACGTACCCACCCTGCCAACTCCAGTGGAGGACGTTAATCAATGGATTGAGCGGATGATCGGCCGGCCATTGGGACGGGTCACCGTAGTTTGTCTTTTCGTTGAGCCCAACCGTGAAACCCACGCGCTGATAGGAATCCGGTGGTACGTTCGCTAGATGGAAACTCAACCGGTTCTGCAACGGGTCAATGAACGCAAATTGTCCCGGTAGATCGACCCAGCGCCCATCACGGCGCTGCAGACGGAAGTCTGAAAGCAGAAACGCCAGACGCGTTACCGTAACGGTCTGAGCCGAATCGGTCGTCCATGCCAAACTACCGTGGGGTTCGATGCGAACCTCGAAAGTCGTGCCGTCACATACGGTGACAGCCACGACAAACAGGATCGCGATGATAATGGGCTTGTTCACGGATCAAACGATGCGATCGAAGAGAGTTTCACCTTATAAAAGCGTTGCGCGTAGGTCTGTGCGGCGGCCGTTTCGGTATTCTGCGACGTGATGCCCGTGGCGGTGACGGACGGACTCAGTTCGGCCCAACTAACCAGATCGGTCGACGCGTCGACAATGTAGGTGCCGCCTTGTACGCTGCTCCAGGTAAGCGTTACGTCACTGGCGGCATTGATGCCGGTAACAACTAACGCCGTGTTTGTGCCACCCGTGAAGTTTGTTGTGACCGATTCGGTGATGCTGCCCGCTTGGGAGATGCTGCTGACCGTCCCACCGCTGACGACGCCGTAGAATTGGCGACCGAGGAGGTACGGGTAAGCGGGAGTACCGTTTGTATTGATGGTGACGAAGTAGACATACATCCCTTGGGGATAATCGGGTGTGACGCAGAATCGTCCGTTGTATCGGTCAAGGTCCCACTGTGCGCCGGCGGTGAGGTTCGTCGGCAGGTCGCCAAGGTAATCGTAGTCTTCCGCGTAACGGCCCAACGCAAAGGAGCCGGTCATGTCGGCGGTCTTTGTCGTGCTCGGGCCATATTGCGAGGACGTGAGGTTCGTGCGGTTCTGCGAAAGTTGCGCCCAATAGGGCAAGGTTGTTCGGCCGGTAACATTGAGGTTCGACGTGCCATAGGAGCCGTCGCGTTTGATGTAACCGGAGACCATGCGACGAATGCCGGACGCGGCGTTCGTGGCATCCGAATAACCGTACGGGCCATAAATCGGATAGCCGTCGAAGGCCCAGGCGATAATCGGCGAATGATGGAGGTTGTTGGTGTTCTCGGTGTAGGTATCGCTGGCGACGGTGTAGGTCGCGTTGTCACCGAGTTGGTAGCGCAGCCCGATTGGGTTGATGTGCATGTGATACTGGCCGCTGCCTGGCTGGTGCGCGTTGGCCGGGTCGAATGTCGGAAGCTCGGCGAACGCGGCGTCGCGTTCCCAGATGCCGCTGCCGATCATCCCCTGTTGGTCGGAGCCGGACGTGGTGTTGTAGGCGTAGCCATCCAGCATATTGAACATGGCTACCCCGGTGACATACATCCCCATCGCGCCGCCCGGGGTGAGTGTGTGCGTGGTGGTCGCGGGCGTCTGGAAACGCGGGAAGCGCATGATCGTTTTTTGGTTGGTCGGCTTATTGGGAAAGATCATTGTCTTGGCCGCGTTGAGATACCACGGGCCCATGATGTAACTGGCGAGCCCACTCGCGTAGACGTATACGTTGCTGGTGGAGTACATGATCGTCTGTACGTCGGAATACGCGGGCAACGCCTGTCCTGTCCAGGTGGTGACCGGGGTCGCGCCTGTCGTGGCGCGGATGCGGGCATATTGCGCGGTATTTGTGGTGGCCCACGAAGTCAATTGCGGATCAGCAAACACGGATGCGCCCAATACGACTATGAGGAAGAGAGCCAGTAATGGTTTCATGTTGATCCCCCTGCTTTGGTTTGGCGGGCACGCGCCCGGAGAAGGCGCGCACCCGCTTTGTCGTTGGTTTAATTATCTTCAGGCGGAGGCGGCGGACGTTGACCATCCTGTTGATCCCCGCCACCTGGCGGGCCATTCGGGCGTGGCGGGAGGAATTCGTCCCGGGTCAGTTTGCCATCGCCATTCTTGTCGAGCGTCTTCAACGCTGCCGAGGCGTTGGCGATCTCGCTGGCATCGATCACGCCATCGTGGTTGGCGTCGAGCGCCTGCATGATAGGCAACGGCGGGTGGCGATGAGGTCCTCCTTGCGGGCCGCCAGCGGGGCCTCCCTGCTGATTGCCCTGCGGGCCGTTCGGGTGCGGCGGCCTAATTTCGTCGGCTGTCAGTTTGCCGTCGCCGTTCTTATCGAGCGCCTTTAAGACTGCGGACGCGTTGGCGATTTCACTGGCATCGATTACGCCATCGTGGTTGGCGTCGAGCGCCTCCACAATCGGTGAAGGTGGTGGACGATGACGTCCCCCTCCCGGTCCACCTTGCGGGGGCGGCCCACCCTCGTCCTGCGCGAAAGTTGTCGCGATTCCCAAACCAACGACCACTGCTGTCATCCAAATAAGTCTCTGTAGCTTCATAACTGTAATTCCTTTCTGATAGTAATAGACAAGGTGACTGTTAAGCCCGTGTGTGTGAAAACGGGGAAAATTGTTAAGGAAGCGTTAAAGTTGCGGCAGAATCCGCCAGCCTGCGGTATTCTGGCGGCGTGACGACCGGACGGCCCACACGCGTGCTGATCATCGATGATGACCGCAAACTCTGCGCGTTGATTGGCGAATACCTCGCGCCGCTCGGCTTCGAGGTGGCCGCTGAGCACACGGGTCCTTCGGGCGTCGAGCAGGCGATCGCGGGCAACCACGATGTGGTCATTCTCGACGTGATGCTGCCCGGTCTCGATGGCTTTGAGGTGCTCAAGCGTATCCGCCAGAAGTCCCAAGTGCCCGTGCTGATGCTCACGGCACGCGGTGAGGAGACGGACCGGATCGTTGGCCTAGAAGTTGGCGCGGATGATTATCTGCCGAAGACGTTTTCGACGCGCGAACTTTTGGCGCGTCTGCGCGCCGTCATGCGCCGTGCCTCCCGCCCTACCCCATCGGCTGGTGGTGATGCTCCGTCGGGTGAAATCGTGGTGGGCGAACTGCGGCTCAATTCCGATGCACGCGTGGCAGCGCTCGGCGACAAGCCCCTCGATTTGACGGCCATCGAATTCGATTTGCTGGAATGCCTCGCGCGCGCACGTGGGCGTGTCCGGTCTCGTGAACAGCTCATCGAATCGATCACCGACCGCAATTATGACGTCTATGATCGCTCGGTGGACGTGCATATTTGTTCGTTGCGCAAGAAGCTTGGGGACGAATCGGCCAGCCCGCGGTTCATTCGCACCGTTCGCGCGGTCGGTTATATGTTCATCAACCCGGATGAAGTATGAAACTGCGTCTGCCACTCCTTCCCCGTATCCTGCTGTGGTTCTTCCTGAACCTCGCGTTGTTGGCCGCCGGATTCATCCTGTTGGTGCGGTCGCAATTTGTCTTTGACCGCGATTTTCTGCTGACGGCTGGGGCGGTTGAACACTTGCAGACCATCGGTGACGAGATTGCTGCTGAGATGTCCAACCGTCCGCTGGAGCAGTGGAAGAGTATGTTGGATCAATACGACAATACGTACAAAGTCCGCTTCCATGTATTCTCCGATGAAGGGCGGCCATTAGTAGGTGACCCACAGCGATTGCCTCCCGAAGTACACGAACGCCTTGCCCGCCGTCCGGGACCTCAACGACGTCCGCCACCCGAGGCCATGGGTGAACCCGGTAATTTGCCGCCGCAGGATTCACCGCCCGAGCGACGTCCCCCTCCGCCAGTCGGGCGCAATCCGAATCCGCCACGCATGCTTATTCGCGCCGGTAATCCCCCGCATTATTGGTTCATCGTTCGCGCCTCGACGGGAGTTTTTGTCGTCGTGGAGTCTGAGACGTTGACCGGCAGGGGATTGTTCCTGGATTTGCGACCGTGGCTGGTGGCGGTTTTTGGCGCGGCGATTTTCTCGGCGCTGTTCTGGGTGCCGATCGTTCGGGGCATCACGCGTTCCATTGCCCAAATGACCCAGGCCACCCAGCAGATTGCAGAAGGTCATTTCGATGTACGGGTGGAGGCGCACCGCGGCGATGAACTCGGTACCCTCAGCCAGGCCATTAACAGCATGGCCCAGCGTCTGGACGGTTTTGTCACGGGCCAGAAACGTTTTCTCGGCGACGTTGCGCACGAGCTTTGTTCGCCGCTGGCCCGGTTACGGCTCGCCCTCGGCATCCTTGAGGAACGCGTCAGCGGCTCGCAGCAGTCCGATGTTTCTCGAGCCAGCGAACAGGCGGATGAGATCGCTGCTCTTGTTAATGAACTGTTGTCCTTTTCCAAGGCTACGCTGGGCGCTGCACACGCCAAACTTCAACAAGTTCCCCTGCGAGCAATTGTTGATCTGGCTGTTCGTCGTGAGGGCAGCGACGGCGCGCGGATCGAGGTGAACATGGCGTCTGACCTCCGCGCAGAAGTCGAACCGGAGCTGCTGACACGCGCCCTCTCGAACCTGCTGCGGAATGCCATTCGCTACGCTGGCCCGGCCGGACCGATCACGATTTCTGTTGAACAACATGACGGGCAGGTTGCCCTGACTGTCTCCGATTGCGGTCCCGGCATTCCCGAAACAGAGTTGCAGAGGATCTTCGACCCATTCTACCGTCTTGACGCCTCCCGCGATCGGGAAACCGGCGGCGTCGGACTGGGCCTCGCCATCGTAAAAACGTGCGTCGAGGCATGCCAGGGAACCGTCGTCGCAGCGAATCGGCTGCCAAACGGACTGCAAGTGACGATTACACTACGCATGGCGTAGTTGCGCCCATCGATACTCCCTTATCGGGCTGCGGGTACTGCCTTTCGTTTAGCCGAAAAAAATCGGAGGATGAACCACTCCAAAGCAATCAACACTCCCATGCCGATAAGCGTCGGCAACAGCCAAAAAATACAAAATACCATTATCTGGTACGACCAAGTGTAAACGAAATCGGCATCAACATGCGTTGGATGAGCTACAATGTCTGACGCTGCAACAAAAAAATGCCAAATCAGCAAAGCCAAAACGACGCAAAACTGACCAAGTGCCAAAATCCAAAATAGTCTCGTAGGCTTTATCATGCGCTCGTCGGCCTAGGTGGAACCCACAAGAACGCGCCGTGTTTCTGGAAGTGGACGATCTGCTGGACGGTCTGCTCGGCTTTGCGGTCGACTGCTTCGGAGGTGTTAAAGGCGTTGTGGGGGGTGAGAATTACGTTAGGGCGGCCGGCCAGCGGGAAACTGGTTTTACCTGAGCGTAGCGCAACGGCCAGCGTGCTTTCGTTTTCATAGACATCCAGTGCCAACGCGCCAAGTCGTCCCTCGTCGAGCAACTTCACCAGATCATCGGTCGGAGATAGCTCGCCGCGGGCGATGTTGACGAACACGACGCCGCGTTTTGCGCACTTGAGCGTCTCATAACGGAAGTAACCCGTGTTGGCGTCCGTCAGGTTCATCGCACAGACAATGATGTCGGCCCATTTCAGACCCTCATCGATGGACACATACGATACGGAAGCGTGACTCTTAACCAGATCGACGCCCTTCGATTCCATCCCGAGCGCCTGGGCGATCTTTATGACTTCCGAGCCAATGCTGCCGACACCGACGACCAGCAGGCGTTTGTCGGCGCATTCCTGTCCCGTGAGGCCGTCGCGGTTGAAGTTTGGGAATTGAGCGATTTGTTGGAGAAGTTTTCGCTGCAGGGCCATTACCAGCAGCAGCGCCTGTTCCGCCACGGCGCGGCTGCAGTAATGCGGCAGGTAACCGCAGGGTATTTTCTGCCCGACGAGATGATCGTAGCCCGTCGTGCGCGACACGATGCCACGCAGTTTCACCGCCCAAGCTGGGGAAACCACGGATTGCGTCCGAATACTGATGAGCGGCGCGTCCGGTTCCCAATCGCCCGTCTCCTGGATTGTCTTGTCACTGAAACCGGCGGAAATGCCGGCCGGCAAGTGCCGACGGAGCGCGGCCACTTCTTCTTCAAACGCCTCGTAGAAATAGACGTCCATTATTTGCGTGGGGACTGTAACAAAAGTGTGGCGGGTTGACAGCTTTTCGTGCCCCTTGTACTATCGGTGCGGTGGCGTGGGACGATTAGCTCAGTTGGCTAGAGCGCTTCCTTGACATGGAAGAGGTCACAGGTTCAAGTCCTGTATCGTCCACCATTTTTTGATCAACAAATAACAGGAGAACGCAATGGCATTGAAAGTTGGCGACAAGGCACCGGATTTTGAATTGACCACGAAGTCGGCGGAGGGTCCGAAGAAGATCAAGCTGAGCGGCAACAGCGGCAAGAAGAACACGGTGCTGTTGTTTTTTCCGATGGCGTTCACGGGAGGTTGCACGAAGGAGATGTGCGAAGTGAGCATGGGCTTGAATGCTTACACCAGCCTGAACGCTGACGTGCTTGGGATCAGCGGCGACAATCCGTTCGCGCAGGCGGCCTGGGCGGAGAAGGAAAAGATCACCGTTCCGTTGCTGGCCGACTACGAGCACAGGGTCACTCACGCTTACGGCGTCGCCTATGACAGTTTCCTGCCGCAGAAGAATCTCGGTATGGGTGGCGTCTCCAAGCGCTCGGCATTCGTCATCGACAAACAGGGTGTGGTTCGTTACGCGGAGAGTAACGACGATCCCGGCGTGATGCCGAATTTCGAAGCCATTAAGGCGAGCTTGGCGCAGTTGAAGTAGCGCGCCCCGCTCCGTTCCCGCAGTCTTAATCGCCCTGACCTGACAGGTCAGGGCGATGTTTTTTTGCCTGGAAACACCTGATTCCGAGCGCTTACCGCTGTATCTCCCTCAATAGTAACAACCTTGTAAGCCAGTAAAAATAAGCCTTATATGGTAGATAGCCCCTTGTATTGCCCCGTTTCCTGTGCTACCTATCCGAGTTACGCATTTCCCGTTTTCAGGGGATGGGGAATGCGAGAAAAACGGAATTAGGGTTCCGTAATTTGGGAAAACAGGGAGAGGTATGGGTATTCAACCAGTCGTATGGGGTATCTCGGCCGCGTCTGTCGGGTCCGCGACGGAGCCGTCAATTGCGGTGCCAGTGTGGAGCAATACCTTGCTCATGCGCGGCTTGCGGAAATGCCGCCAATCCGTGTGGATGTGCGTGGCCATGCTGATGTGGGCGGTCATGCTTATGGCAGCCCTGACAATCCTGGCGACCTCGGCGCAATCGGCGACTACGTATATCGCAAGCAGTCCCGGCAACGACGCGGGTGAGACGAACAAGGCGTCGGCCACATTCAGCCTTTCGCTGTCGGGCACGACCACCAATCTGCTCGTATCGCTGACGAACCTGGCCAAGTACAAACCGAATGATCCACAGGATATTCTCACCGCAGTATTTTTCTCACTTACGGGCGATCCAACGCTAACGAAAGTCTCGGCGCTCCTGAATGCGGGTAGCGTCGGAGTGAAGAATGGTTCCACTCTGACGGTCCCCGGCGGCGTGGTTGGTGGCTCATGGGCTTATGCGGCTGGGTTGAGCGGCGCTCCCGGAGGCGCCAACGAGGGGATCAGTGCCGCCGGCTTCGGCCTGTTCGGTTCAGCGAATCTTTTCCCAGGCGCCGCGCTGCCCGGAGATGGCAGCACACCGGGCGGGCTTGGCGGAGGATTGACCACCGCCACGGATGATGGCAGCAAGTATAAGGGCGGGCTTACGGGACGGCCCTTCATCAAGGATAGTGCCGTATTCACGTTGGGCGCCGTCCCGGCCAGCTTCACATTATCTGGGATCTCAGGCGTGAGTTTTCAGTATGGAACCACGCTTGGGACCGAGCCCAACCTGCCGGGGATCCTGATTCCTGAACCTAGCGCCGTCATGCTTGCCATTCTCGGTATTGTGTTGCTGGGCCTGATTAATCGTCAACGACGTGCTCATTCGCGGCGCCGCTCCGTCTGTGCTGTTACCGTCAACCACAGAACGGGTGTTGAGTAGTTCGCTGTTCGTGCTTGGCCTGCGGGAACGCGGGCGATAGTCCGCTTGGGATCGCTATCGCCTGTAAGCAGCCAACCCAGAATGCCCCGACCTAATCAGTCGGGGCGTTTTGTGTTTATCGTTAACGCTATAGCGATGCGCTATGCCACGCATGGGCGTAGTCATGTATCGCGGTAACCGGTTTGGTCGCCGCATCGCCACTGCTGAGTGCCGCTTGCGCTTTTGCAAGGTCCTTTGCGCTTCCACCCAGGAAGCTCTGAATCGAAATCACTGCGGCGAGCCGGGTGGATGCGATTGTCTGGTCGATGATTCCTTGCAGCGCCGCATCAGGCCCGTTCTTCTTTTGCAAGGCGAGGAGGCTGCTCACGGCCCTGGCCGCCGCGCTGAAAACGGCCTTGCCGGTCTTTGAGTTCGGATCTTCGTCCGTGGCCCAATTTAGCGCGTCAACGCCTTTTGTCAGCGCGACGATGGCTTTCGCCAGCCCCTTGGCATTCGGGCCGGTCGGGGCTGCATTGAAGAGGGCCGTCAACTGCTGAAGTTGGTCCTGCAGCACATTGCGCGAGCCCTCGACGAAAATCGTGAAGCTACAACCGATCTGGCCCCCTAGCCCGTTGGTGGCCGCGGAATTCACGGTATTCGTCCCGAAGGCGAACACATTGCCGGAGGCCGGGAAGCTGACAACAACGGGCGTATCCGTGTCGCAGTTGTCGACGGCGGTGACAGCAAAGGTGACCGTTGCTCCGCCGACAAACGTGGCGATGACGGTGAGATTGCTGGAGCAGGCAATCGAGATCGGGGGCGTATTGGTGTCAATTTCACACAGGCTGGTTTCCACGGCGCCGATATCGGTCCCCTTCCCTTGGGGACGGGAGACATCGCGTTGATCGGTGACCTGGCGATTCGCGTCATCACCGGCGTCCAGAGCCGGACTGTTGGTCAGCAGCAGGTGCGTGAATGTGGCGCCGCCGTTGTCCTGGAGAGGCCCCAGTTTCGCATCCACATTGACCAGGTCGCCGCCGATCCAGCCCGTTGCGCCGTTGGTGTTACCGATGAGATTGTCGCCCTGGCTATCGAAGACGCCTTTGACATCTGCATCCGCCGTGGTGGCGGTGTTGCTGGCGATGATGGTGTTAATGACGGAAGCGAGCGAGGCACTGAGAAGACTCTCGACGCCGCCGGCATCGTTGGCGTGGTTGAAGGCGATGGTGGTGGCATCGACATCGAGGGTGCCGCCGTTGACGATCGCCCCGCCCGACCCGGTGGCCAGGTTGGAACTGATTGTAGAATTCACGATGGTGACCGTGCCGTTCGTGCTTTCGATGGCGCCGCCGTCGCCCGTAGCTGCGTTACCGGATAAAGTGCTGGCAGTGATGTTCAGGGTATGGTTGTTCCAAATCGCACCGCCGTCGCCGTTGACTTCATTGTTCGCGAGGGTGGAATGATCGATGGTCGCGATCCCGGCGCCGAAGTTATAGAGGACACCGCCTTGTGAGCCAGAGGTGTTTTCCGCCAGGATGCAATCATGGATGTTGAGAATTCCATCACTGTCGATGGCGCCGCCAAACTGGGCGAGATTGGCAACGAAGACGCAATTGCTAAGGTTGACGGTGACTGTAAAGGGGGATCCGGACTGGATCAAAAGCGCGCCGCCGATGCTGCCCGAGGCGCCATTTGTAAATGTCAGCCCTGAAATATTGATGGTGAGATTGGTGCTTCCGCCGGTCGCGAGGGTAAAAATGCGATGCCCGCCGGTACCGTTGATGAAGAGGTTGCCAGTGCCGGGACCCGTGAGCGTCACGCTATTCTGGACGAGTATTTCACCCTGCGTCAGCGTGATGGTGGTCGGGTTTGGCAGACTGAATGTGACGCCATCCCCGTCAGCGACGTGGGCGAGACAATAGCGAAGGTCACCGGAGGTTCCCGCGCCGGCGCCGTTATCGGCGGCGCTGTTGACCGTATATGTTGTGGCGAGTAATCGGTCGCCGCTTCCCGCGATGGTGAAAATGAAAAGGGTCGCTACGGTTTTGAGAATAAGACCGAAACTGCTTGTGGTAGTTTTCATATTGACTGCCTCCTGACTTGTAATCAAAGCAGTCGTCATTCCACATGTCATTTGGGTCGGACGCCACTATTCGCGCCTTGTTTCTTGGCAAAATTGACCGCCGGATGCGCATTCCTGAACATTAGCGCCTACTTGCCTAACTCTTGCCGCGCCGTATAATGAAATGGAGATGAGCAACTCACATAATCCTTTCAATTCACGGCAGGAATTCGATCTCGGGGGCGGGCGCAAGGGGCAGTTCTATTCCTTGCCGGCGCTGGAGGGCGCGGGAGTCGGGAAGATTTCGCGGCTGCCGATTAGTATCCGGATCGTCCTGGAATCGGTGCTGCGCAACGTCGATGGCAAGAAGGTGAACGAGCGGGACGTGCGGACGCTGGCCAGCTGGAACGCGAAGTCGCCCGCGCAGGAGGAAATCCCATTCATCGTTGCGCGCATTGTGCTGCAAGATTTCACGGGCGTGCCGCTGCTGGTCGATCTCGCGGCGATGCGGTCGGCGGTGGCGCGCATGGAGAAGGACCCGAAGATTGTCGAACCACTGGTGCCTGTTGATCTGGTGGTGGACCACTCGGTGCAGGTGGATTTTTTTGGGACGGCGGACGCGTTGAAACAGAACCTGGAGATGGAATTCAAACGGAACCGCGAACGCTACGAGTTGCTCAAGTGGGGACAGCAGGCGTTCAAGACGTTCAAGGTGGTGCCGCCCGGGATCGGGATCGTGCATCAGGTCAATTTGGAATACCTGGCGAAGGGCGTGCTCAGCAGCGGGAACATTTATTATCCCGACACGTTGGTCGGCACGGATTCGCACACGACCATGATCAACGGGCTCGGCATTGTCGGCTGGGGCGTCGGCGGCATCGAGGCCGAGGCGGGGATGCTTGGCCAGCCGGTTTACTTTCTCACACCCGAAGTTGTCGGCGTGTATATGACGGGCGCGTTGGGCGAAGGCGTGACCGCGACGGATCTCGCGTTGCACGTGACCCAGATGCTCCGCAAGGCGAAGGTGGTCGGCAAGTTTGTGGAGTTTTTCGGGCCCGGTGCGGCGTTGTTACCTGTGGCTGACCGTGCGACCATCGCCAATATGGCACCCGAATACGGGGCGACGATGGGCTTCTTCCCCGTGGACGATGAGTCGCTCAATTATCTGCGCGCTACGGGCCGCACCAACGAGCAGGTCGTGGCCTTCGGCAACTACTTCAAGGCGCAAGGAATGTTTGGTATTCCGGAGAAGGGCGATATTGATTACAGCGTTGAACTGGAACTCGACTTGGCAGATGTGAAGCCGAGCGTGGCGGGGCCAAAGCGCCCGCAAGACCGCATCGAGCTGCCGAACCTGAAGAATACGTTCGTCGAGCTGTTCTCAAAGCCGCTGACAGAAAACGGCTACAACAAACCTCGCGGCGAATTGGGCAAGCGCGTCCCCGTCCATCTCGATTCGAGCACGCCGGTCGAACAACCGCAGCAGGCGTATGCCGGCACTGATCGCGTGTCGGCCAGCGAATCGGAGATGAGCGACCAGCATCCGACGCCCGATACCGTGAATAACTCCGTGCCCACGCGCGATGGCGATTGGCAAATCGGCCACGGGTCGGTGGTCATCGCGGCGATTACCAGTTGCACCAACACATCCAACCCTAGCGTGATGTTGGGGGCGGGCCTACTGGCGAAGAAGGCGGTCGAGCGCGGGATGAAGGTCCCGGCGTACGTCAAGAGTTCACTCGCGCCGGGCTCGCGGGTGGTCAGCGATTACCTGACGAAGGCAGGCTTGCAGCCCTATCTCGACAAGCTCGGTTTCAATCTCGTCGGCTACGGTTGCACCACATGCATCGGCAACTCGGGGCCGTTGCCCGCGCCGATTGAGGATGCGGTCACGAAGAACGATCTCATCGCGGCGAGCGTACTCAGCGGCAACCGGAATTTTGAGGCGCGGGTGCACTCCAGCGTGAAGGCCAATTTTCTCATGTCGCCGCCGCTGGTCGTCGCCTTCGCGCTTGCGGGACGGGTGGATATCGACCTGACGGCCGAGCCAATGGGCAAGGACAAGAGCGGGAGTGACGTTTATCTGCGCGATTTGTGGCCGACGCTGCAGGAAGTCAAAGACGTGATGAAGAGCGCCCTGAAGCCGGAAGTGTTCCGGACGTTGTACAAGGATTTCGCGGCGCAAAACCCGGCGTGGAACGAGATCCCCTCTTCCGTTGGCAATGTGTACCGCTGGGATTCCAAGAGCACGTACATCCAGGAGCCGCCGTTCTTCGAGAACTTCTCGATGAAACCCGGTACCGTCGGCGAGATCAAGGGCGCGTGCGCGCTCGGCATTTTTGGCGATTCGGTGACGACCGATCATATCTCACCCGCCGGCAGTTTTAAGAAGGATTCACCCGCGGGCAAGTATCTCGTCGAGCACGGGGTTCAGCCCGTTGATTTCAACAGCTACGGCGCGCGACGCGGCAACGACCGCGTGATGACGCGCGGGACGTTTGCCAATGTGCGCATCAAGAACCTCATGCTGCCCGGCGTTGAAGGCGGGGTCACGAAGTACAAGGGGCAGCCGATCTCGATTTACGATGCCGCGATGAAATACCAGCAGACGGCAGTGCCGCTGGTCGTGTTCGCGGGACAGGAATACGGCACGGGCAGTTCGCGCGACTGGGCGGCGAAGGGCACGAAGTTGCTTGGCGTCCGCGCAGTCATCGCGCAAAGCTTCGAGCGCATTCATCGCTCGAACCTCGTCGGCATGGGCGTGCTGCCCTGTCAGTTCAAGGAAGGCACGACGGCGCAGACACTGAAACTCGATGGTACGGAGACGTACGATATCCTCGGGTTAAGCGAAGGCCTCCAACCGCGGCAGGAGTTGACCCTGGTGATTCAACGTCCCGACGGGACGATGGAAGAAGTGCCGATCATTGCACGCATCGATACGCCGATCGAAGTGGAATACTACCGCCACGGCGGCATCCTACCATTCGTACTGCGGCAGTTGGTCGCGAAGGCATAACGGCTTCGCATGGAAAACCCGATCGGACAATCCGTCCCTACCTACGTAACGGTGACGCGTGCGGCTCGGCAGGCGTCGTTCATGGAGGCCAGGGCGTTGGTGGTTGTGCGGTCGAGTGACTTGCCGCTCTGAATATTGCGCTGGGCTGATTTTTCGATTTCGGCAATGTGATCTAGGAGGAAGCCGCCGCCGGTGGTGGTGAAGCGGAAAACGGTTTCGAGGGCTGTTGCGGTGGCGACATTGGATTCTTGGGTCATTGGTTTCCTTTCGGTCAAAGTCTCTTCCTGCTGGTAAATGTTAGCGTTTCCCCGCCTGGTCAACCACGGCGCGGCGGTCGGTGGTTTCATCGACCTTTCGCATGATGTCGCCCCATTGTCCCGGCGACGGTATGGAGGCGAGGGTGTAGCCGCTTAAGGAATCAAGCAGGTTGTGGATGGCATTCAGCATCAGTTCAGTGTTCGTGATCCGCAGGGAGGAGGCGTCATCGCCCTCGCGTCGGACCTCGGACAACGGCCAGTCGCACTTCTTCACCATCTTCTTGATGGCGGCCAGCACCTCGCCCCATTCGTCCTTGGAGGGCGTATGCCACGACTGGAACGCCTCGCAATCCAACAATCCACAGGCGAGCGCGTACTTCTCCGTGAGGAACCGATTCAATTCGTCTCTGCTGATTTGGCTGATTGCCACAAAATCTCCTTTGGCAGCGGTGTTCGTTGTTGCGTCTGGCTGCCCGACTGCGTCGCGGTTCGTAAGAATTGGCCGGAGAGAAGCGGTTCGCTGAGGCCACTAGAAGCTTACACCCGATTGAGGGATAACCTAATTGTTTCGTAAAGAATCTCTGTTGCCAGGCAGCGGTACGATACTGTTAGATTATCGTATTTTGATATTGACTTGTTGGTCCGTTTTGGTAAGATGTGGTCGTGTTCATGAAGCTGGACTGGCTAGTGACGAGCTTGTTGGGTAGTTCTTTTGAAGTACCCTCCCCTACGACGACTGGGACCACCGGCACATCAAACATGCAATTCTACCAAACGAACCCAATTTTTTTCGACGCTATTTTCGGTGTAACTATTTATATGCGTGGGCGTTGCAGCGATAAAACCATGAAAAACCAATTGGGTTCGTTCTTGGAAACGAATCCAATTTTAGGGGGTAAAATGAAGGGTCGAGGGTGGGTTTTAACCCCGTTTGGGGAGGTTTTTTGGGGTTGAAAAATGGATTACCAGTTGAGAGTCGAGTGGGTCCTGCCTGGGCGGGACACACTTCGCTCTGCGAGAGCCTGGAGAGCGTTGGGAGACTCTTCGCTTCGCTCAGAGTGACAGACCGGGCGGCTACCGTTGGGCGCTTGACTCTCTGGCTGGTGGCGATATAGTGAAGTTGGAATCGGACAAAAATTGTCGCATTTGAAATGAGGCGTCCAATTCCATCGAGGAAGACAGACCATGGCTGATACGTTTGAAATTCAGGACTTACACGTCAAGATCGAGGAACGCGAGATTCTCAAGGGTGTGGACCTCGTGGTTCGCAAGGGGGAAGTGCATGCGTTGATGGGGCCAAACGGCTCCGGTAAGAGTACGCTGGCCAACGCGATCCTGGGTCATCCGAAGTACACGGTGACCAGCGGCAAGATCCTGATGAAGGGCGAGAACATCCTCGAGATGGAGACCGACGAGCGCGCCCGCAAAGGGCTGTTCCTCGCCTTCCAGTACCCCTGCGAAGTGCCGGGGGTCCGCCAATCCAATTTCCTGCGGCTGGCGTGCAGCGCGCGCGCGGGCCGCGACCTCGATGTCATGGATTTCTACAAGAAGCTCGAAGACAAGATGAAGGTCCTAGACATCGACGAGAAGTTCCTGAAGCGCTACCTCAACGAGGGGTTCTCGGGCGGGGAGAAGAAGCGCAACGAGATTTTGCAGATGATGATGCTCGAACCTGAGTTCGCCGTCATGGACGAGACGGATTCGGGGCTGGATATCGACGCGTTGAAAGTCGTGTCGCGCGGCGTGAACGAGTTGCGGGGGCCGAACCTCGGCATCCTGATCATCACCCATTACGAGCGGATCCTGCGTTACATCAATCCCGATTTCGTGCACATCCTGGTCGACGGCAAGATTGTGAAGTCGGGCGGCCCGGATCTGGCCGCGCACCTCGAAGAGCACGGCTACGATTGGATCATCAAGGACGCGGAGCCCGCGGCCGCGCCAGCGAAAGGTTAATGCGATGAGCACTGCATCACCTGATCAAGTTTTGCCGGGAGCCTACAAGGAAGGTTTCCACGACGTCAACATCAAGGCCCGGCACAAGGTCCCGAAGGGGCCAACGCACGAAGTCATCGATTACATGTGCGATACGAAGGGCGAGCCGGACTGGATGCGGCAATTTCGCCACCGCAGCCTCGATTTGTTTTTGAAGGCGACCATTCCGGACTGGATGCCCGGCTTGCGCGACATCGACTACGACGCGATCACCTATTACGCCAGCCCGATTGAGAAATCGGCGCGACGCTGGGAAGATGTGCCGATAGAGATTCGGAACACTTACGACAAGCTCGGCATTGCCAAGGAAGAGCAGAAACTTCTCGGCGGACTCGGCGCGCAGATCGACAGCGAGATGGCGTACCACAACATCCAGGAGACGCTCTCCAAGCGGGGCGTGGTCTTTTTGAGTTGCGACGACGGCATGAAGGAGTATCCCGAGATTTTCAAGGAGCACTTCGCCAAGTCGATCCCGCCCGAGGACAACAAGTTCGCGGCGCTCAACTCCGCGTTCTGGAGCGGCGGCTCGTTCGTGTATGTTCCCAAGGGCGTGAAGTGCGACGTGCCGCTGTCCGTGTACTTTCGCATCAACGCCGAGCAGTTCGGACAATTCGAGCGCACTCTGATCATCTGCGAGGACGACAGCTTTTGCCATTATGTGGAAGGCTGCAGCGCGCCGGTGTATACGACCAATTCGTTGCACTCGGCGGTGGTCGAGATTTTCGTCAAGGACCGCGCGCGGTGCCGATACACCACGATCCAGAATTGGTCCACGGACGTTTACAACCTCGTGACCAAGCGGGCGTTCCTTTACAAGAACTCCGTGATGGAATGGGTGGACGGCAATCTCGGCTCGAAGCGCACGGTGAAATACCCGTCGTGCTACATGCTCGGCGAAGGCGGGCACGGTGAAATCCTGAGCCTCGCCAGTTCCGACAAGGGAATGTGGCAGGACGCCGGCGCCAAGCTCGTGTTCCACGCGCCGAACTGCACGGGGCGCATCAACTCGAAGTCGATCAGCGGCCATGGCGGACGCGCTTCGTACCGCGGCCTGGTGCAGGTCAACGAGGCTGCCAAGAATTGCCGAGTGCAGGTCAATTGCGATGCACTGATTCTCGATGAGATCAGCCGTTCGGACACGTATCCTGTGATGGAAATCGACGGCGACCTCGCAACGGTTGAGCACGAGGCGAGCGTTTCGAATGTTTCCGAGGAACAGCTGTTTTATCTGCAGAGCCGCGGCATCAAGAAAGAGGACGCGGTCGCGATGATCGTCAACGGATTCATCGAGCCGATCGTCAAGGAGTTGCCGATGGAATTTGCGGTCGAAATCAATCGGCTCATCAACCTGCAGATGGAAGGTTCCGTCGGCTGACGCAGCCGTTCTGGATAATTTGACTCGGATACCCATGACAACCGGATTCTCTCAACAGACCCTCGAAGCCGTCGCCTCCGGCGAACCCGGCTGGCTCACGTCCCAGCGGCGGACGGCGTGGCAGACATTCGAAAAGCTCCCGTTGCCGACGCGGCGCGATCTGCAGTGGCAACGCTTTGACATACGCACCCTCAAACTCGACAAGGTCGCGCTGTCGGTCGAAAAGCCGTCCATCGTCGAGCGCCTCACTCCCCTACCCCCCGAGTTGAGCAAGCAGGGTGTTATCTTTTGCGACATGGCGACTGCGCTCGCCAAGCACGGCGATGTGCTGAAGGATTATCTTGGCAAGAGCATCGCCCCCGACGAGCCTGCAAAATTCCAGGCCCTGCATGCGGCGCTCTGGAAAGGTGGCGCGTTCCTCTATGTGCCGCGCAATGTCCGATGCGAACTGCCACTTGAAGTCGTGTACGAGATGGTCGGCCAGAACACGGCGGGCTTTCCACATACATTAGTGGTCGTCGAACCTGGTGCTGAGGCCACGCTCGTGCAGAAGTTCATTGGCGGCCCGCCTGTGGGCACCAACGGCGCGCCAAGCATTCACGCGAGTGGTACGGAAGTGTTCGTGAAGGAAGGTGGCCATCTCCACTACATCAGCGAGCAGAATTTCTTGCCGAACGTTTATGATTTTACGGTGAAGCGTGCCCACGTTGCCCGCGACGCGGAGATTGACTGGGTGCTCGGCATGTTCGGCGCGTCGTTCCAGCGCTATGACGTCGAATGCGTCATGGAAGGTGAAGGCGGCATGAGTTTCATGTACGCCGTCGGCGTGCTGGACCACAACCAGCAATTCGGGCAATTCACCAAGCAGCACCACAAGACGGGCAATACGACCAGCGACCTGATGTTCAAGAATGTGTTGCGTGATTCCGCCATCAGCAATTACACGGGCGTGATCAAGGTGGAGAAGAACGCCAATGGCACCAACGCGTATCAAGCCAATCGCAACCTGGTGCTCAGCAAGGAGGTGCGTTGTGACACGCGACCGATTCTTGAGATCGAATCGAACCAACTGCGCTGCACGCATGGGGCAACGGTCGGCCAATTGGAAGAGAACCAGCTTTTTTACCTGCGCAGCCGCGGGCTGACGCCGGAACTGGCGCGCGACGTATTGATCGAGGCATTTTTGGATCCCGTGCTGGCGCGTATCCAGGTGGAAGCGGTGCAAAAAGAGTTCGCCAAACTGGTTCATGACAAGGTGGTGCGGAAGCAATGATTGAAGTCCTCGATGAGGTGCAGTTGGAGGAAATCCGCGACGACTTTCCGGTGTTGCAGCAGAAAGTCCACGGCAAGCCGCTGGTTTATTTCGACAACGCGGCCACATCCCAGAAGCCGCGCATCGTCATCGAGGCGTTGAACGACTACTACGAGCGATACAATGCGAACGTGCACCGTGGTATCCACGCGCTGGCGGAGCGCGCCACCCGGGAATACGAGCGCGCGCGCGAGAAGATCACCAAATTTATCAATGCACCGTCGCCCGAGTCGGTCATTTTTACACGCGGCACCACGGAAGCCATCAATCTTGTCGCGTATTCCTGGGCCCATGCCAATCTCAAAAAGGGCGACGAAATTCTCCTGACGTTCATGGAGCACCACAGCAACACGGTGCCGTGGTATCAGGTGTGCGAGCGGACCGGTGCGGTGATCAAGCGTATCGAGTTGAATCCCGACGGCACGTTACGGCTTGACGATCTCGACAAACTTATCACCGAACGAACAAGGCTGGTAGCTGTTACCCAACAGTCCAACGTTCTGGGCACGATCAATCCGGTTCGGTTGATTGCCGATGCGGCCCATAAGAAGGGCGCTGTGGTTCTCGTCGATGGCGCGCAGAGTGTCCCGCACATGCCCGTGGATGTACAGGCACTCGACTGCGATTTCTTTGTGTTCAGCGGACATAAGATGTGCGGCCCGACGGCCAGTGGCGTCCTGTACGGACGGCGGGCGATTCTTGAGGCGATGCCACCGTTCATGGGCGGTGGCGAGATGATCAAGGAAGTGTGGTTCGACCACGCGAAGTACAATGATCTGCCTTATAAATTCGAGGCGGGAACGCCGAACATTGCCGAGTCAATCGGCCTCGGCGTCGCTGTCGATTACCTGACGCGTATCGGCATGGAGAAGATTCGCCAGCACGAGAAGGAAATCACGCAGTACGCGCTCGATAGTTTGAAGGGCTTCCCGGAAATCACCGTCTACGGCCCGGAGGACGTCGAGAAACGCGGGGGCCTGGTCACTTTTACTTTGGGCGACGTGCATCCGCACGACATCGCGACCTTCGCCGACCAGGACGGCGTCGCCATTCGGGCAGGTCATCACTGCGCCATGCCGCTGCACAAGAAGCTCGGCCTTGCCGCCACTGCGCGCGCCAGCTTCTATCTCTACAACACCCGTGATGAAGTGGATGTGTTCATCGCCATGCTCCACAAGGCCAAGAAGTTCTTTGGCGCCTGCCCCACCGGCCGCGCGATGGGTTATTAACTGGTTTTCCAATGCAGGCACTCTCGGTAGCGCAACTAATTCCGGTGCTTCAAACCGCGATCGGTCCCACGATCCTGATTTCCGGCGTGGGCCTGCTTCTGCTCACGATGACCAATCGGCTGGCACGGACTATTGACCGCACCAGAACGCTCGCCCGCGAAGTTCCCGATAAGAGCGAGCCTGATCACGAAAAGAACACCGGACAGCTCCGAGTTCTCTGGAGACGCGCGCGCCTAATCCGCCTGTCCATCGCGCTGGCTTCCCTAAGTGCGCTTTTCGCTGCCCTTTTGATCATTGTGCTGTTTGTGACAGCCTTGTTACAGATTGAAAACGTTTGGCTAATCTGCGCGTTGTTCATTACCTGTCTTATCTGCTTGATCGGATCGCTGATCGTGTTCATCCATGATATCAATCTGGCCCTGGCAGCCTTGAAGTTTGAGCTCGCCGGTAAGGACATCGGCGACACGTAGAAAGAATTACAGAAATATTGAAACGAAAACGGATTTCATGCGTCTAACATAACAGGAGGTCGTATGAAAAATCGTGTCAAGAAGCACGTTATGAAGCTGCAGGATGTCATTAGTATCGTGTCGCGCTTTGCGCGCAACGATTACGAGACGAGTCTGGTCGTCGCAGACCTGCTCAACCGTGGGCTTGTCCGTGTTAACACCCACGGTCATTTCCGACGTATCGTTGTCCGCTAATCATCGGGTCGTCGCACCGTGTCGTGCATTGGGCAGGGAAAGCACTGCGGTTCGCAGCCTTGATTACGGGAGCCCGCATAACACCACACTGGCGAACCGGGCGACCGGGCGAGGGAAATGTTGGATTGGGGAGTATTCCCAGCCTGATCACGGTGGCAGTTACTGCTTCAGTCTTGCGCCTTTTTTTCTTCCCGCACTGGCGCGATGTGGTAGCTTTGTCGTGCCATGATGGAAGAGCTTTATCAGGAAATCATCCTTGATCACTATCGTCGCCCGCGCAACAAGGGCAAGGCGGAACCTTCGGACATTTCCGCGCACGACTCCAATCCATTGTGCGGTGATGAAATCGATGTGACGGCAAAGCTGGCGGATCACAAGATTGCCGAACTGAAGTTCGACGGCAAAGGCTGTGCGATCTGCACGGCTTCCGCGTCGATCATGACGCAGAAGCTTGTCGGGAAGACGCTGTCGGAAGCCAGACAGTTCATAGGCGGTTTCCTGGACATGATGCGCGGCGAGGCGCCGTTTGGCGGCAAGGAGATGGGTGACTTGAAGGCTTTGGAAGGCGTTCTAAAGTTTCCGGTGCGCGTCAAGTGCGCAACCCTCGCGTGGAATACCGCGTTGGAAGGCATTCAGGAGCACGCGACGAAGAAACCCTGAAACGACCACAGCTCCGCTGTCCCCGGCACTGTTATGCCCTACCAATTCGAAAAACACTTCACACTCGAAGAAGCGCGGGCCCTACTTCCCGAACTCCGCAGCATTTTTCGGGACGTACACCGCCGCCGCGATGTCGTGCAAAAGACGGACGCGGAACTGAGTCGAGATCTAAAACAGTCGGGGGCCGAAGTCGGGGGCGAAAAGGTTTCGGGTCTCTTGATGGACATGCTGCAGCTCAACGTGCAGTTGCGACGCATCCAGGAACTGGGCGTGCAAATCAAAGATTTCGACCGCGGGCTCGTCGATTTCCCCCACATCCGCGACGGTCGCGAGGTGCACCTTTGTTGGGAACTCGACGAAGACGACATCGAGTTCTGGCACGACATCGATACAGGCTACGGCGCGCGCGAGCGCCTGTAGCTGCCCGGCCACACCCTGCGGGCGGGCCCGCTAGATCCTGCCGTCGTCAGCCTGTTTCGTCGAGAATGATTCCGGCTTCCAGTCACCGTTTACGTCGCGATAGAACACATCGCGCTGGATAACCGTGCCGCCGTCGGGCCGGTGGACTTCGTGTTCGACGATCTTGCGTTGCGGGACGAGGGGCTCGAGGAGTTGGTTGCCGGTTGTCGTCGAATAGATCGAGCGACCGTGCTCGATCGTTTCGCGGGATACGGAACCATCGGGCGCGGTCGTCTCGGTGGTGGTTGTGCGACCAGTCAACTCCCAGCCGATGCGCCCGGGCGTGCGAACCTCACT
>DATLVI010000036.1 GCA_035577545.1 Verrucomicrobiia bacterium | reverse complement strand
GATGTGTTGGGGGAACTGCGTATCAGTAGCCCCTTCTATGCGCAACCCGAGGAGGGCCACATGCCCAGAATTGTAAAGAAAGCCCGGGAAATCGGCGCAGACGCTGTCGTATTTGTTCAAGGTAAGATCTTCTTCAGCACGAACTATGGTGCGCGTAACGGCCCCGGCCAGGACACCGGCGACCAGAAACAGCCGACCTTGACCACCGTCAATACTTTCAACCCTGAATCCTTCGCGCCGGAAGTTACCATCCTCGCCATCCGCTGGACAGGCCAGCCACCATCGGGATTGCCGTCCCACGAGGGTGCCGCCACTGTCGAATCAAAATCGACGACCACGTCCACCGAGACTGCGCCAACGACGCCGCCACCGGCCGCTCCCGAAAAGAAAGACGAGCCTCCGAAAGCGGAAGAGTCCAATACAAACGCTGCGCCGGTCGCCCCCACGACAAATTTCGAGCCGGGTAATTCGCCCAGCCAGTAGCATCGGGCGCTGCGCGGCTTTTAACCTGCGTCTTCCACGTCCAACTTGATGTGCAGATCGCGCAGCTGCTTCGGCTCGACCTCGCTCGGCGAGTTCGTCATTAAATCCACCGCCTTCGCCGTCTTCGGGAAGGCGATCACGTCGCGGATGTTGGCCGTGCCGCAGAGGATCGCGCACAAACGGTCGAAGCCCAACGCAATGCCACCGTGTGGCGGCGCGCCGTACCGAAACGCCTGCAGCATGTAACCAAAACGCGCTTGTGCCACCTCCGGCGGAATCTGCAGCACTTGCTCGAAGATTTTTTTCTGCAAGTCCGGCTGGTGGATACGGATCGAGCCGCCACCGAGTTCCACACCGTTCAACACAATGTCATAATGCTGCCCACGGACCTTTGTTGGCTCGCTATCGAGTAGCGGCACATCCTCGACCACGGGCGAGGTGAACGGATGGTGCGTAGCCACATGTCGTTTCGATTCGGGGTTGTACGATATCAGCGGGAAATCGATCACCCAAAGGAAGTTCCATTGTTCCTCGGGCACTTCGAGCTTGCCCTCTTTTTTGAGGATCTCGGCGACGACCAGGCGTAAACGCCCGAGCACCTCCCAAACTGCCTCACGCTTGTCCGCCCCGAACAGAATAAGGTCGCCCTCCTCGATCTTCAGCTTTTCCGTCAGCGCCTTCTTTTCTGCATCGCTGAAAAACTTCACGATCGGGGATTTCCATTCACCGCCTTCTACCTTGATGAACGCGAGGCCTTTCGCACCGAAACTCTTCGCGGTTTCTGTCAGCGATTCAATCTGTCCCTGCGTCGCACTCGCGAGTCCCTTTGCGTTGATCGCTTTCACGACCCCGCCGGAATCGACCGCACCCCGAAACACCTTGAACTGGCTTTGGGCAAAATCCCTTGTGAAATCAACCAACTCCAGCCCGAAGCGGGTGTCGGGCTTGTCGCTGCCGAACCGCTCCATTGCTTCCAGGAATTGCATCCGCGGGAATGGGGTGGGGATTTTCTCGCCCCGCGCCGCCAACCAAACGGTGGCGAGCAGCCCCTCGATCATCGCGTACATGTCTTCACGGGTGATGAAACTCATTTCCAGGTCGATCTGCGTAAATTCCGGTTGCCGGTCCGCGCGCAGGTCTTCGTCCCGAAAACATTTGGCGATCTGGAAATAGCGATCGACGCCTGCAACCATCAACATTTGCTTGAACTGCTGCGGTGACTGCGGCAGTGCATAGAACTTCCCGGGGTTCACCCGCGATGGTACCAGGTATTCGCGCGCGCCTTCCGGCGTGCTCTTGAAGAGGATCGGCGTCTCCACCTCGAGGAAGCCGTTCGTGTCGAAATAATCGCGTGCGGCCTTCGCGACCCGATGGCGCAACGTCAGGTTCCTGGCCATGCTGGGCCGGCGCAGATCGAGGTAGCGGTATTGCAGGCGCAACTCCTCGTTCGCCTGCGAACCCCCGGCCTCGTCGAGTTGAAATGGCGGCGTCTCGCTCGGGTTGAGGATTTCCAGATGATCTACCAGCAGTTCGACCTCACCGGTCGGCAGTTTCAGGTTTTGCGTGCCTTCCGGGCGTTTCCGTACACTGCCTTCCACGGCTACTACGAACTCGCTTCGCAAACTCTGTGCGAGTTCCCAGGACGGCTTGTTATGCTGGGGATCGAAGACCACCTGGGTGTTGCCCTCGCGATCGCGAAGTTCGATAAAAACAATCCCGCCCAAATCGCGTCGCGCGTGCACCCACCCCATGAGGGTGGCCTTCTGTCCAATAAGCGCCGCGCGCAATTCACCGCAATGTTGTGTCCGTTTCATAGAAAAATCCCTTCACCACCAACTGCCCAAAAATCAGAATGTCTTCTTCAGCCTGGCCGCCAAGCTCACCTGTGGCACCCGTTCTTCCATCCCCGCCGACAAATCTTTCAGTTTCACCTCGCCGACGTTCCATTCGTCAGGGCCAATCGTCACCGCGAAGCGCGCTCCGGCCGCGACAGCGACTTGAAATTGTTTGCCTACTTTCGTCGGCGTGAGGGCGTAGTCTACCGCAATTCCCGCGTCACGCAACTGGTGAATGAGCTTGAGCGCCCCGTTACGTAGCGCTTCATCGGCAATCACAACATAGCAGTCCAGATCGTCGTAAGATGCTGGCAATAGACCTCGATCCTTCAGCAGTTCGCCCAATACAACATCCCCCATCCCAAACCCGAGTGCGGGCAAATCCACGCCGCTCACCTGCTTCAGCAAATTGTCGTAACGACCGCCACCGGCAACGGCGCGGAGTTCGCCTTTGCAGTCGTGTATTTCCCAAACGATGCCGGTGTAATATGCCAGGCCGCGCACAATCTTGAAATCGACCTTGCAGAACGGGGCCAGTTCGCCAAGTTTTCCAAGCACCTGCTGCAACTCCGGCGCGTCCGCTGTCGCCTTCCCTTCAGCGATCGCCAGAACCTCCTCAACCTGCTGTACCGACAATCCCGTCGCCACCAGTTTCTCCCGTGTCTTCTCAGCCGGCTCGCGTTCCAGCTTGTCGATGGCCTGAAACGCGGCGTACTGCTTGTCTTCGGCTATGCCAGCGGCCGCGAGGAGTCGTTGCCACATGCGTCGGTCGGAGACGCGAACCACGAAATCCTTTTCGGTCAGCCCGAAACTGCGGAGCGTATCAATCGCCAGACCGATGAGTTCGGCATCGGCGCTCACATCTGTTTCGCCAATGATATCGGCGTTGAACTGGAAATGTTCACGCAAGCGCCCCCGCTGCTGCTTTTCGTAGCGGAACAATTGCGGGATGGCGAACCACTTAATGGGCTTCTTGTAGTCGCGGTGATGTGCGCCAACCATGCGGGCCAGTGTCGGCGTCATTTCGGGCCGTAATGCGACGGCGCGGTCGCCTTTGTCCACAAAGTTGAAAAGTTGCCCAACAATCTCAGCACCGGACTTCTGCGTGTAGAGTTCGAGCGGTTCCAGCGGCGGGCCGTCGTACTCGCGAAAGCCATAGCGTCGCGCCGCGTCGTGCCACTTGTCGAAGACGTAGCGGCGGACAGCAAGCGCTTCGGGATAAAAGTCGCGGAAGCCGGGCAACGGGTTCATTGGACCAATTCAAAAAAAGTTATCAGGCGCGAAGCCCACCGGGTTTCGCGCCGTTGACATCGTCGGCCGGCAACCCAGGTGGCCGCCAGCCCAGTAAAACCTCAGGCGTGCGGCGGGTTCTGCGACGGGTTGTACTTTTCCGTGAGCCGCAATACCTGTTCGCGCATTTCCTTGCCGGGTTTAAACTTCACGACCGCCCGGGCGGGAATCTGCACATCCTTGCCCGGATCGTTCGGGTTGCGACCCACGCGCGGCTTGCGCAGCTTGACCTCGAAGACGCCAAAGTTGCGCAGCTCGACGGTCTCACCCTTGATGAGCGCCTCCGTGACGTAGTCCAGGGTCTTTTGCACGACCGTCAGCACGTCCTGTTGAATAAGGTTCGTGTCATTGCTGATCCGAATCACCAGGTCTCGCTTCGTCATTATCTCTTCTCCATTTGGTCCTTTAGTTGCGCCAGTTTCGGAATCCAATCCTCCGCAAACCGATACACTCCGTACGACGCCGTGATCATTACCAACAAAATTACCAGCGGGTTGGCAAATACGCTCCCCAACCCGACGCGCAACGTGCTCACCCCTTTGAGTTGCGCCTGCCGCCCTCGCAATCGTCCCAACAGGGCCTGCAGCCCCAAATACGTACTGTGCCACTCGGTTGCGAGCTTTTTCGACATGCCATCCGGCAACTCTTTGAACGACGCCAGGCTCGGCACGCTGTTCAGCATTCGCAACGCGCGGTCATCCCGCTCCGCCTCGGAGCCGAGCGTGACCGTCAGCACCTCGTGTTCCTGGGCAATCTGGCTCTTCAACTGTAGGAACGCCGCCTCTTCCTCACCTTTAAAACTCTCACCCTTGAAACCGCGATCCAAGAACTGACTCAACTGCCTCCACGATTCGATGAACGCCTCGACTCGCTCAATGTTCCTTTCCAGATTGCGGTCGCGCATCGATCTCTCTCGTTCCCTTCCTTGCCCCGAAAGCTTTCGGGGTTCTGAAACCATGCTGTGCGCCAATGTAGTGGCGGTCCTGTCAGTCGTCAAGCCAAATGGCTTGTGTACCAACGACTTCAGCAATCAGTCCCGCGAGGCGCCCCACAACTGCTCAATTGCGGCGCGCACATTGGCCACATCTTGCTCGCCAAATTGCACCACCCGCGTGTGCAGGCCGAGTGGTTCCCAAATCGGCAGCGAGGCACCGCCAAACAACGCCACTGTGGGTGTTCCCACAGCGGCAGCCAAATGCGTAATGCCAGAGTCATTCCCCAAAAACAGCACACAGCGTTCCAATACGGCGGCTAATTCGACCAATTTCAGGCCCTGCGCCATGGTGACCGGACGTTCCCCGAGCAGTTCCCCCAGCTTCTTTGCCGCGCGCTCATCCGCCTCACCTCGCACGATCAACAATTGCGCCGCCAGTTCATCGGCCAGCCACCGCGCCAGCGCCCCAAACTTCTCCACAGGCCAGTTTTTCTTCTCGCTGCCACTACCGGGATGGATCGCGACCAGCGGCTCGCGCCCCGCCATCTTCAGGAAATTCGACGCAGCTTCGCGGTCAGACTCATTCGGATGAATCCGGGGGCGCGGTGTCTCCACATAAATCGCCAGCGATTCCAATGGCCGACAATAATGCTCCGCTGCATGCATAGCTTCCGGTCGGGGCGACGCGTCAATCACCTGCTTGACACCGCAGCAGCGCACATTGTTGGAAAAGATTCGGTCCGGATCGAAGAGGTACGAAATGACGACGTTGAATCCGCCGAAATATTCCATGAGTGTGGAATCCAGCACGGCGTGGGGAATGAAGAAGCCCGCCATCGCCTTCGCGTCGATCGATCGGATTGTATTAGCGTAATGACGTTTGTGCGCCAACTCCGCAATATGCGGATACCCGAGGATTTCAATATGCGCCTCCGGCCACCGCTCGCGCAACGCCCCGATGGCCGGCAACGTCATGATGAAATCCCCAATCGCCCCACCCCGCACGACCAGTATCCGTGGTTTCTTCACGTTTGCTTGTGGTTAGAATCTTTCACGCGCGTGAATTGCAGTCGGCGCAGGCCAAGGCCTGCGGAAGGTGTCTCCTGCTGGACTGAGTAGTCGCCTGCCACCACTACCAGACTACGCTTCCGAGTGAGCCGATTCAACCACTTCCGCCAGTAGCGGCGGTGTCGAACGACCCGGCTGAGGACTTGGAGGCGGGAATGGCTCGACTTGGCATTGCCGCAATGCTATGCTTTCGCTGCTAAAGAACGGGTGAGGCAGCGTCTGGTATGAACAAACCGATTCATGTCGGGCTGGCGACGGGAAACGTTTTCCGCCTTGCCAGCGCGGTCCTGCTGTTGGTCCTGGCCGGTCGAGTATTCGATACCCACGCACAAACGCTGACGAATATTCACTCCTTTGGCGGTTCTCCCGGCAATGGAAATCTACCATTTAGCTCCCTCGTACAGGGCCGCGATGGCAATTTCTACGGGACTGCGTCTGAAGGTGGAAACACAAATCTTAACATAAACGGGGCAGGCGGTAATGGCACGGTGTTCCGGATTAGTCCCAGCGGCACGTACACGAATCTGTATTCCTTTGGCGGCTCCCCAACCGACGGATCCACTCCCTATGCCGGGCTCGTACAACTCGGCGACGGCAATCTCTATGGGACAACCGCTTATGGTGGAACAAGCACGAATTGTCCCACCGGCTGCGGTACCATCTTTCGGATCAGTCCCAGCGGCGTTTACACGAATCTTCACTCGTTTGTTGGCTCCCCCACCGATGGGGCCAATCCAGCTGATAGACCCGTGCAGGGCAGTGACGGATTTTTGTACGGCACAACCTATTACGGCGGGACCAGCATGAATTGTACTAGTGGTTGCGGTACTATCTTTCGGATCAGTACCAGCGGTGGCTACACGAATCTTCACTCGTTCGTCGGCCCTCCCGCCGATGGCGCCAGTCCTTATGCCGAGCTGGTACAAGGCAGCGACGGCAATCTTTACGGGACGACGTATGCTGGCGGGACGAGCACGAATTGCGGCCTTCCGGGCTGCGGCACAGTATTTCGAATCAGTCCCAGCGGCGGTTACGCGAATCTTTACTCATTTGGAGGGTTTCCCACCGATGGGGCCGCTCCTTATGCCGGACTCGTGCTGGGCAGTGACGGCAATTTTTATGGGACGACCAGTGACGGAGGGACGAGCACCAATTGCCCGGGCACGTTTGGTATCCCCAGCGGATGCGGCACGGTGTTTCGGATCAATCCCAATGGCAACGAAACGAATCTTCACTCTTTTACATCCCACCCCGATGGGAGTCATCCGCTCGCCTCCCTCGTGCAGGGCAGCGATGGCAATTTCTACGGGACAACGCAAGGAGGCGGGACAAACATTCCCTTCCAAGGCATCGTGTTTCGGATCAGTCCCAGCGGCAGCGAAACGAATCTTTACTCCTTCGCAGGTTTTCCCAACAGTGGGTTCGATCCCTTTGGCAGGATGGTACAGGCCAGCGATGGCAATTTCTATGGGACAACCATCTATGGCGGGATTAATAAGAGTGGTACGGTGTTCCGTTTTTCTGCTCCCCTCAACCCTGCGCCCTATCCCATCAATCAAATTACCGGAGTCCAGTTGTCGGGTACGAACCTCGTCTTCAATATCCCATCCATCGCCTACGAGACCTATCAATTGCAGTTCAGCAGTTCCATGAATCCGACCAACTGGGTGAATGTGCCCGGCGTATCGGTCACCAACAGCATCGGGGCCCTCCTGACTTTGACAAATCTCGGCGGAGCCTTACAGCCGCAGGGGTTCTATCGGTTCGACATTACGCCATAATGTCAGGGAGACTGATTGCAGAAGGCATTCGACTTAAGCAGGGCTTTTTACTATTACTTTTCAGATGAAGATTGAGCATGTGGCTTTCAACGTCGCCGAGCCCGTCGCCATGGCGCACTGGTACACGAAACATCTACAAATGCGCGTGGTGCGGATCTCCGGCCCGCCGTGGCATGCGCATTTTCTCGTCGATGCCGCCGAGCAGTCGATGATTGAGATCTATTACAACTCGAAAGCACCGGTGCCCCCCTACGGCAAGATGGATCCGCTGGTATTGCACCTGGCGTTCGCCGTGGACGACGTCCATGTGACCCGCGCGCGATTGATACAGGCGGGGGCAATCGCCGAAGGCGAAGTAGACACCAATCCCCTCGGCGACAATCTGGCCATGCTCCGTGATCCGTGGGGCTTTGCTGTCCAATTGGTGAAGCGCGGAACGCCGATGACCGGGCCGAAGTAACGCAGCATCCCCGCCACCGAGCTTTGTTAGCCCCAGCCTCCTATATCGTTAATTGATATTTTTTACTGGACAGGGGCCACGGGAATGCGTATACTCCGGGCAGTTGATGAATGTTCGGCTTTCAATCCCCCGATTTCTTCGAGTGGTGGTGCGACAGGATGACACGAACCCACTTCGCTGGGATTCTACGAAGACCGAACATAAGGAGCCCCTATACGTTTCTGCGAAACGAACCCATTTTATTTTCGCATCATTTCTGATGTATCGTTTTTATTTACAGATTCTTGCGTCGTTTGCAGGCGCGTTTGCAAATGGGTTCGTTTCCGAAAAACGAACCCATTTCAGTGGGTGTTTAAGGGGTTCGGTTGCCTTTCGGCACTGGATTGGGTACAACACCCTAGGGATTCATCGGGCGAGGCCAATACGGGTAATCAAGCGAAACGGACGTAAAGAATAGCACCAACGGAGAAGGAGACACCGTCATGGGAATGATCAAAGAGTTCAAAGAGTTTGCGATGCGTGGCAGTGTGGTGGACCTGGCGGTCGGTGTGATCATCGGCGGCGCGTTTGGCAAGATTGTCACTTCCGTTGTCAATGACATCATCATGCCGCCGATTGGCAGGGTCATGGGCAACGTCAACTTCACCGACTTGTTCATTAATCTCGATAGCAGCAAGGGGCCATTCAAATCACTGGCCGACGCCAAAGCGGCCGGGGCGGCGGTGATCGCGTACGGGTCGTTTATCAATACGGTGATCGACTTTCTCATCGTGGCGTTTTGCATATTCATGGCCGTCAAGACCATGAACACACTGCAGCGCAAAGAAGCTGCGGCCCCCACGCCCGCGCCGTCCACGAAATTGTGTGAGTACTGCGTATCGGAAATTCCGCTCAAAGCCACACGATGCCCGCACTGCACGTCGCAGGTCAAATAGCGAAGGCGGCTGACGCGCTCAAAGTTGCGAAGCCCGCGCCCGAGACGACGTCGAAAACAGCCGAAGTCGCTCTAGTGCCAATTTGCGCATATAATCACAGCATGGCCAGAGCGAACCCCGTCGATGAGTTTGCACACCGACTGTCAGGCAGTCTGCTGGACGGCACGTTTGTGCGCCTGGTGTTTTCCAGGCTAGTCCCTGCCGACGGCGCTCCCG